>JAEYWL010000057.1 GCA_023428915.1 Verrucomicrobiota bacterium | reverse complement strand
CCTGAAGCAATAATAACTGCAATTCTACGAGCAGGTAAAATATCAATTGAAAAAATTTGTCTAGAAACGGGCTCTATGTGTCACTATCTAACAGAGGAGCTTGAGCGTGCAGGTTTGCCCATCGTCTGTGTAGATGCACGACAAGCCGCAACTTTTTTATCTCTTAAGATCAATAAAACAGACAAAAATGATGCAAGAGGATTAGCAGAAGGTCTTCGACTAGACTTTTTCAAGCCAATCACTACAAAGAAATCCAATGAATTAGCAACTCAAACATTATTAAGAAGCAGAAAATTATTAGTCGAACAACGCAAGCAATTGCAGCTATGTATTCGAGGTCATTTAAAAACATATGGTCTCAAAATGAAATCAGCCGATGGGATTTCATTTTGCAATGAAGTAAAACGACTCACTCAAGATCTTCATGAACTGACACAGGAAGTAATCTTGAGCTTATTGGATTCTTACCTAAGGCTCTCAGAAGCAGTGAAGAAGCTAGATAAAAAAGTCAAAAGCCTATGTAAAGAAAAAGAAGCCCTTTTGATGACAATTCCAGGTATAGGTTCAATAACAGCCCTGACATTTACATCTGAGTTAGGGGATGAAAAAAGATTTACGAGTTCGCGACAAGTAGGAGCGTTTATTGGCATGACGCCCACCCAATACTCATCAGGGGATACTGAAAAAATGGGTAGAATTAGCAAAAAAGGCCCCACCTATTTACGAAGTCTTTTAGTAGAAGCGGGAATGGTTATATTAACTAGAAGCGAGAGATGGAGTAAGTTGAAAGCTTGGGGTCAAAAAGTTGCAAGAAAGCATGGATTAAAGAAGGCAGCAGTAGCAGTCGGCAGGAAATTATCGGTGATAATGCATCGTATGTTAATTACGGGTGAGGAGTTTTGTTTTACAGACAAAGTAGAATCGGCTCAGGTAGTGGCCTAAAAAAATAAGGCTAGGAGTAACTAAAGGCTTAGAAAAGTAATAAGAAAAGATTTTTTACAGAAGTGCCGAAAGGTTTTGACACTGCGTAATCAGGGAAGATTTTTAAAGTCGCCTAAGACATTGCAGGTCATTTTTCGAATAACTATAGTGGAGCTGAAAAGGCCTGTAAAGCAGCCCATTTCAATATATGACTCCGTAGAGAACCATGGAAAGCTCTGTAAAGATTTATTCTTAGCTCGTCTTAGCTTTCTTTTTTTATCGTTCTCATGATTGGATGAGAGAACGATAAAAAAAGAAAGCTAAGACTCAAAACTTGCAGGCCAAAGAAAATATTGGTTGATTATTTACGCGCCATCAGAGAACCCTTACTCTCAAATCAATCCTACGCATCTGGATCTAACTAAAGCTTATATGACAAGTTTGGGTAGCAATCAGGGTCTAAGCTTTCATTTTTCATAGCCTCGTAAAGACCGCCAAAAAGAATTATTTTAACAAACAAATGGAATTTCTAAAGAAGTCTAATAAATGACTGGTGCTTAGTCAATTAAGTCACTGGCGTCCCTTGTCTATTTAAGCGCCTGATTCGGACTTTTTGTTAGGCGCGCGCTTTTTGATGAGCCAGCCGGCGGCGGTTAAGGCGTAAATGGCTCCTAACACGCATACTGTAAGCCCTCCGGTCGAAAGGGCTATACCGTATACAGATAGCAAATGGCGCGAAAGAGCTACGCCGATAAATGAGCCTATAACACCTATAATAGCTGCCAGCAGGATCATTTTTTTAAGATTATGTGTGAATAAGCGTGCTGCAAGCGGAGGAATGGTTAGAAAGGCCAGGATCATAAGCACGCCTACAGCGCGAAAGCCGCTCACTACCGTAGCTGAAACTTGCAGCATTAACAAATAATTAAAAAAAAGGGTCGAGAACCCCAGGGATTTAGCCAAGGGTTCATCAAAGGTAGTGATGGCGTATTCTTTAAAGAACAAGAAACCCAAGCTTAAGTTTAAAGCTAAAGCTAAATACACTAACTTGAAGTCTTCTATATTTAAGATATCGACGTTGCCCATAACTACTTCAGTACCAATGTGCGCCTCTCGCGTAAACACTGTCACCAATATAATGCCTAAAGCAAACAAAGTGGTAAACACCAAGCCGATGCTGGCATCCTCTTGCAATTTGGCCGTTTTAGTCAGCAACTCGGTAAGAAAGGTGGTGGCGAGCCCCATGAAAAAGGAAGCGAACAGCATTGCCTGGATATTAAAGGTAGTGCCTGGGTCGTGCGAAAAGAAATTGCCCCGGGTTAATAAAAAAGCGATGACAATACCCAATAAAATTGTATGCGATAGGGAATTAGCCAGCATAGTCATACGCCGCAACACTAAAAATGAGCCGACCAAGGCTGCAGAAGCGGCCACGCCAGCGAGTACAATAATTTGTATTTCATCACTGGCTAAGCCCCCTGCGAGACTGCCGGTACTAAAAAATTCACCAAGGCGCTGAGCAAGCAGGGTAAAAAAACCAAAAAAATCTTGCGCGGAGTAGGGATTGCTAAAGCTGCGGCTCATCCTAAGTTCTCCGGTTGTTCCTTAGGCGGAATGGGTTGATGGTGAGGGTCTTTTTTCGGATCGTGCAGCAGCTTAATCAACTCTTCTTCAATTTCAGGTGTAATGATGTGCTCCATCTCTTCTGCGCTGCGGTGGACTTTTTCAGCACCTACTGCTAAGTAATCGGCCAAATAGACTTCCCATAAACGATGCAGGCGCACAATGCGGGCAGCTTGCTTAAACCCTTGCGGAGTAAGCGAAGCAAATTCCCGGTCGAGTGTAATAAGCTGGGTTTGTTCCAGCTGCCTGAGTAATTTCCTGCCCATCCTTCTCGATATTCCCTGCGAATAAAGAATCCTTTTTAACGATTCAGGATCGGGGTGCGAGCGCCATAGCATTTTTAAAATATTTTCAGAGACGCTTTTCAGTTTAAATTGGCGGGCCCGTATATAGCGGAGAAGCACGCCTCTTTGCGGGGCAAATAATAGGGACAAAATACAAATGGTTGCTGCAACCACGACAATCATAGGGCCTGTAGGCAAGCTAATCGCAGCGGTTAAGGGAAAGTAGCTAAGGCTTGCAACAGAAAGATAATTGCCTAAAAAACCGCTTGCCATGCCAAATACGGCTGCAAGCATAAACATGCGGGAAAGGCGATTGGTGAATTGCCGGGAAGCTGCGGCAGGGGCAATAAACATGGCCGACATTAACACGACGCCCACTGAACGAATGCCCACAACTAAAGCAAAAGTTGTTAGAAACATAGTGACCCCATCCACCATAGAGGCGGGGATGCCTAGGCTTTTGGCATATAAAGTGTCTAGAGAAACGGCTTTAATCTCTTTGTAGAGCAGGACAACAGTTGTAATTAAAACGATGCTTAGTAATGAGTAAAGAGCTATATGCAAGTCGGTCATAGTAGCCGCTTGGCCATATAGATACATTTGAATCTGTTTATAAAGCGAAGGATGGGTAAATTGGACCCTGCTGGCTAAGGTAATCCCTGCGCCAAAAAATAGAGAAAGCACTACGCAGAGTGCTGCGTCAGCTGGTACTTTCAATCTGCGCTGCAAGCAATTGATCAGCCAATAGCCGATGCAGGCAGTAGCAAATGCCCCGCCGAGTATGCCCATGGAAAGGGCCAGCTCGCCTTCATCGCCTAAAAAACTTCCAAGCAGCAGTCCGATGACAACTCCCGGATAGGCAGCATGGGATAGCGCTTCTCCTACCAGCGACTGCTTGCGTAAAAATACCATAACCCCAGTGATAGCGGCGCTTAAGCACATCAACATACAGCCAATGGTGGGAGCTCTTAAAACGGGATCAGTGAAAAAGTCCAAAAACCTGTATGCCATACCGTTTATCGGCCTGAAGTTTTGAGTTGCGACAGAGTTAACGCCTCAGTCAAAAGAGTTGAGCTATTGCCATAAGCGCGTTGGATATTTTCAGCTGTAAAGACTTCTTCCACTGGTCCGCAAGCCACTAATCGCATATTTAAGAGCATGGCCCAGTCAAAATACTGGGCGACGTTGTTCAAGTCATGGTGTACTATAAAGGCCGTTTTGCCCTTTTCTTTGAGATCCTTTAGGATTTGCACAAGCACAGCTTCAGTGGCAGCATCAACCCCGGTGAAAGGCTCATCCATAAAAAATATGTCAGGTTCTTGTATTAGCGCGCGCGCGAGGAAAACCCGCTGCTGCTGCCCCCCGGATAGTTGGCTGATTTGACGGTCTGCAAATCCTTCCATCCCGACCATTTGCAAATATGTAAAAGCTAATTCGCGTTCTTTTTTTCCGGGCCAACGAAACAGGCCCAGTTTGCCATACCGTCCCATAATGACGAGGTCCAGTACTGTAATGGGGAAATCCCAATCGACTGATTCTCTTTGCGGGACGTAAGCAATCCGTTGTTTGACTTTTTTTAGGGGCTGCCCAAAAAAATCGATTTGTCCTGACAATGTGGGAATGAGGCCTAAGGCGGCTTTGATAAAAGTGCTTTTACCGGCGCCGTTGGGGCCTAAAATACCTATAAGCAGGCCATTGGGCACTGCAGCACTAATGTCCCATAACGCAGGCCGTTTATCGTAATTAACTGTCACATGCTGCACATGCAGGGCGCATGTTTCTTCTTTAAGGGGCATGGACACTCCTGAGATTGTTGGAAATCACCCGTGCATTGTGCTTCATCATACCCAAATAAGTGGCTCCGTCGCTTTCTTTGCCTCCCATGGCATCACCATAGAGAGGTTCTTGGGCAATTGCGACATCCAGTCCTTTTTCTTTGCCGGCAGCGACAATTTTTTTGATGGAATCTTTGCTTACATTGGATTCTGGAAATAGAACGTGAATGTCATATTGCTGCAAGTGGTCGATGATTTGCTTGATATTGGCAGTACTTAGCTGGCTTTCGGGAGCTAGACCTTCAGGTGCCGCAAATCTTTCTTGCCACCGGTTATCAGCCAGCTCTTCGCTTGTTGCTAAATAGGCTCTAGTGAAGTAGTTAAAGGCATCATGACTAGTGACAAGATAACGCTGCTTATTGGGAATAGCTTGCAGTTCGGTCTTTATCTCTCCATGGGTTTTTTGCATGAGGGTCTGCAGCTGATTGCCATTAGCGGCATATTCCTTGGCATGCCGGGGATCTTGCTTGCTTAATTCAGCGACGATAAATGGAATGGCTTCTGACCATAATGAGACATCCATCCAAATGTGCGGGTCAAGCTGGCCATTTACTTTTAAGATAGCTCTTGGATTATGTTGTTGAATCAAGTCGCCTAAAGGAAACGCTTTAGGGTGCATAACCAAAGCTTTTTGCAAGCTTGGGCCATGTTCAAGGCCTAAGCCATTGTAAAAAATAAGGTCTGCAAATGAAATTTTTTCATCGTCGCCCTTAACCAGTTGGTAAGAATGGGGATCAAGCTGCCCTTGGATTAATGCAATGCTATCGACATGTTCGCCGCCGATATTTTTGACCAAATCGTTGATCATTTCGGTGGTGGCGAGAATTTTGACTTTTTGATTAGAAGTGAACCAATTTTGAACTTCTTGCTGATAGTTTTTTGAATCGCTAGTCGAACAGGCGAAATTGCAACACACCGCAAAGGCTAGCCCTAGCAGCAAGTTACGCGAATTAGCCAATTTTCCTAAGATTTTCGAAAGTATAAATTCCATTGGAACAGCCTGAGGTAAATGCGATTTTAATTCCATACCTTCCTACTAACTGAATTGAATCTGCCTGTACACCTGGGTCAAGAGGTTCTTTTTTTGGAATCCTTTCGCCGCTATTTTCATCGGTGCAAGCAGCGCAAGGACAAAGTTTCTGCAGTTCGTATAAACGGTGGCGTGTTTCTTTGCCATCACTCCAAAGTAAAGTAAAGTCAGTGCGATTTAGCGGGGTCAATTTGACTAATTGCAGCTGGCTTGTGGCTTGCGCTTTTACCAATAATTCAGGGAGCTGCCGGGCTAAGTGCAGTAGCGCTTGCGTACTTTCACGTTCCGCCGCTGCATCTGCGTCGAATAGCGAAAGTCCTTTGTCAGATAGGTTACAGAGCATCGGATCTAAGGGAAGCCGGCCTAAAAAGGGGATCCGATATTCTTCGGCTATTTTTTGTCCTCCGCCTTCTCCAAAAAGAGCAATGGGCTGCTGATTGGCATCCCTGTAATAACTCATATTTTCTAAAACTCCAAGAATCGGAACATTAAGCTGTTCAAACATATGCAGTGTTTTACGCACATCCAATAAGGCAATTTCTTGAGGGGTAGTTACCAGGATGGCCCCATTGAGCTGTCCTGTTTGACTTAATGAAAGCTGTATATCGCCTGTTCCAGGAGGAAAATCAATAAGCAGATAATCTAATGAACCCCACTCTACCTGGTTCGCGAATTGGCTGATAAGTTTATTGGCAATAGGCGCGCGTATTACCGCTGCATCCCGTTCTTTTTTAAAATAAGCCATGGACATGAGTTTTATGCCATGGGCCATAGCTGGTTGGAAAGAGCTATTTTGTTGGCTTGGGAAAGTTTCTTCTGGAAGCATTTTACGCAAAGAGGGGCCATATAAATCTGCATCAAGCACCCCGACCGAAAAAGACAATTTTTTTAAAGCCAACGCCAGGTTTGCTGTTAGTGTTGATTTACCAACGCCTCCTTTGCCGGCAGCAATACCAATTGTGTGGCGAATCGATTTTATGGCTTGCTTTGAAGGTTCAGAATAGATTGGCAAAGGCATGGTGTTCCTTAGAGTGTGAGATAATTTAAGGATATACTGTAGTTGAAAAGGGGGATTCGGTTCAAGTACAGGAATTTAATAAGGGAAAACGACGTTTGTCTCTTTAAACCCGACTTGCTACCTTCTAAGAGTCGGGTTTTAAGCGCCTTTTATTAAGATAGCAATCACACTATGTCTGAGTTTTGAATACCAAATTAGTTTTACCCTAAAATAACTTATAATATAATGTGGATTCATTTTATGTGCTCCCTGCCATATTTGCTAATCAAAGAGAATATCGAATTTTGTTTCATTTGTTTTTTTGTTGCCTAAAAATCATCTAATTCTATAAATTGCAAATTATTAAAACATGAATGAGTAATGCGTTTTATTATTAACTCTTCATTGATATAAGGAAGATTTAGGCAAATTAAATCGAAAATTTCTAACAGATATAGAGATTGGACGAAAGAAAGAAAAGAACCACAAAAAAAGAAGAAGGTAGGTTTGTTGATGAACTACTCAAATGATAAGCATAGTAAAGCTGATATAAAAGAACTTGAAAACCTTATCAGCAAAGCAATAGCAAAAGTTTCTGCAAAAAAAGAAAATGACCTTTGCAGATATTTGCCTGTTTCTACTGGTGGCTATATGCACCACTTTACTTTCCGCAAAATGAAAAATGAAAACCCGCAAGAGCTAATTGAATTGATCACAAAGCACATTATCAATTCAAACGAAAAGCCTCATACTGTACCTCCTAAACCACGTGCTGCACGCGGTTCACGCAAACGCCGCGATCAAATCAGCTTTTCTAAACATGACATTGAGCGTATGCTGCATATGGCGCGCATGGCTGGCGATAAAGACATGATCCGCAAACTGACCCCTAAAAAAGATCTTAAGACAATTAAACGCGAGCTGATTTCTTCTATCCGCCATGGCCGCATTGAGCCAGAGCTTTGGAATTTTTATGTTGAGGCTGTTACTAATCAAAACGCCTTTTCTAGTCTATTAGCAGGTTCTAACGCCTAGTTTATTTGACTGGTCAATGGACTTTCTCTAAGCCCATTGACCCTTTTTAGCCTCCACTCCTTCTTATATCAATTGATTAATAACAATAACTTGCAAATTAAGAGCCAAGTGCTTAAATTATTAGTTTTGATTCTGAATTTAATGTTTCTTTTAACGAACTTTAACAATTGAGGTTTGTATGTCGTCAGGTACCGGAGAATTTGGCAAGTGGCGGTCATTTTTTTGGCCCATTCATGCATTTGAGCTTAAAAAGCTCTTGCCAATGTTCTTTATGTTTTTCTTTATCTCTTTCAACTACACAATTTTGCGCGATACTAAGGACTCCCTGGTTGTTCCATCTTCAGGCGCTGAAACAATCGTATTCTTGAAGTTTTGGGGCGTAGTTCCTGCAGCGATTATCTTCATGATCATTTATGCAAAGTTGAGCAACATCCTATCCAAAGAAAATCTATTTTACACAACCATCACACCGTTTTTGATTTTCTTCGGGTTGTTTGCGCTGTTTATTTATCCAAACAGGGAAGTGCTGCACCCGCATGGAACAGCTGACTATCTTCAGCAAATCCTCCCGGCCGGCTTTCACGGTTTGGTCGCTTGCTTCCGCAATTGGACTTACTCGATTTTCTATATCCTGGCTGAGCTTTGGGGCAGCGTTGTCCTCTCTTTGATGTTTTGGGGTTTTGCTAACGACATCACCCACGTTAAAGAAGCAAGACGTTTCTACAGTTTGTTCGGTTTGGGCGCTAACCTGGCACTATTAGTTTCAGGCCCGGCAATTTATTACTTTTCCAAAATCCGCGACACTCTGCCGGATGGCGTTGATGCGTGGGGCGTATCCTTAAACTATCTAATGTCTATGGTTGTATTGGCCGGCATTATGGTTATTGCAATTTACTGGTGGATGCAGCGCAATGTATTGACAGACGCACGTTTCTACAACCAGAACGAAGAGAAAAAACTCAAGAAAGAAAAGCCAAAAATGTCTTTGGGCGAAAGCTTTGCCTACTTGGCAAAATCAAAGTACATTCTGTGCCTCGCGATTCTGGTTATCTCCTACGGTATTGCGATTAACCTTGTGGAAATCACTTGGAAAAACCAATTACGCTTGCAATACCCGCAACCAAACGACTATAGCGCATTCATGGGGCTATTCTCCACCATTACAGGTGCTGTGACCATCTTCATGATGCTATTCGTAGGCAGCAACCTGATCCGCTGGAAAGGCTGGGGCTTTGCCGCAATGGTGACGCCAGTTGTGCTGCTAATCACAGGCTTTGGCTTCTTTAGCTTCGTCTTGTTCCGCGATTCATTGGGTGGATTTATCTCCATGCTCGGTTCAACACCGCTAATGCTGGCTGTAATCTTTGGTGCTGCTCAAAACATTATCAGCAAGTCTGCAAAGTACTCTTTGTTTGATCCAACCAAAGAAATGGCTTATATTCCGCTTGACCAAGAACAAAAAGTTAAAGGTAAAGCGGCCATCGACGTGGTGGGCGCCCGTTTAGGCAAATCCGGCGGTTCCTTGATCCAGCAAGGCTTGATCCTGACATTCGGTACAATCACGGCGATCACCCCTTATGTTGCTGCAATTCTCGCAGTAATCATTGTCGCTTGGATTGTGGCAGTAAAACTATTGAACAAGCAATTCGTTTCCCTTACTGCTGAAAAAGCTAAAGAAAGCGAAGCTGCCCAAACAGTAAAAACTGCAGGCTAATCGAATAGCTGATACACATGTTCGAAAAAAGGATGCGGGTTATTTCGCATCCTTTTTTTTACTCAACACTTAATTTTGGCTTATACAGTTATGGAAAGTTCATTCCCAATTTCGCAACGAGGTACCTGTTGGCAACGTTTAACCGGCAGCAGTAATGTTGGGTTGCAAGCAACATTTTCCAATAATGGCGAGCAGCTCATAAAAGATTTGAATCAGGAATTGACATCAAGTAAACCGCGGGAAGCCACGTTAGATCTTGCTTGCCGTATAATTGCTTGTATCCCGCCTGAGGTAAGCGCACAGAGTATTAAAAATTTTTTCACGATTCTTACAGTACGAAACATTTGGCCAGACACGACTGTCTTTCCTAGAACCTTAACCCCTGCTGAAGAAAAAATGATCCTCACCGCTGTTGAAGCCGTCTGCCGAAAAAACCGGTCAAGCCTGCTGCCTGAATTAGTAGAGCGGGTAGCGCATCTATCGTTTCAATTTCACGTGCATCAGTGGCATAGCGTTAGTTTGGCTTTAATGGAGACTGCAGCAGCTTATGCCGAAGAGGCTGTTATTAAGCATATTCGCTCTTTTTGCCACTTTACAGATGAAGAAGTGTATAAAATTGCTAAAATCTATTTGAAATCAGCCCACAGAAACGAAAGTACGACCCCCTTATCAGTTGAGATATTAAATTTTAGCAAACTTAACTCTTCCCAGAAGAATAAATTAGCAGTGAAAGCTTGTAAAACTGAACCCCAAGCTCTTGAACAAAATATCCACAGATTTTGTTTAACTCCGCACGAGCAGGAAAAAATCAAGCAAAAACTCAAAAAAACATTGTCTGAAGGTCCGAGTTAGGCGCTTAAATGGACAATAGGGACGCCATGGACCTTAGGGAGAACAGGGACTTGAAAGAGGACATTCATAAGACTCATTTCTGTCCAAACTTTGGGGTCCACCTTAAAGTCTATTATCCCTAAGGTCCATGGCGTCCCTGCTGTCCCTTGTTCATTTAAGCGCCTGATTCGGACTTTAGTTGTCTCTTACAAGGTCTCAGGCTTAAAGGAGAGCCCTTTCTTTTTCAACTTTTTACTAATAAGAGATTTCGCCTAGACAGAATGGGCGTTCCTTGTTATTATTTTTCTTTTTGAGGTTTTTCATTCCCTAACAACAAGGATATGTAGCGTCATGGACAAAAGGAAAAGGTGGCAATTTTACTTGATCATTGCGGTATTCGCGCTGACGTTGTACAACATTTTGCCGACAATATTTTACTACACAAAACCATTAAAGTCTCCTGTAGATGCCAAGCGGGCAGAGCAGGTAGCCTCGAATATTATCGAACGTGTAAATAGTCTTGAGGGGGAATCTAAAGAATGGCTGGCCTCATTTAGCAAGCTATTGGGGATTAAACCCACGGCTATTAATTTGAAAGAAAATGACCCGGGGCTTATTGAAGTCTCTTTCAAAACGAGCCAAGATGCGCAGCTCTTCCAGCGCTTTTTGCCTCGTGCGGGAGCTATGATTTCATTTGTGCCGGCAGAGCTCAAGCTTTCTTCAAATATTGCTAATGATAAAGCCACAACAGTTTTGGTTGAGAGAAACATTAATGTTCATTTAAATCCTGCTGACAGCTCTAAACTATTCAAGTTTACAACCAAATATGAGCAAGACAAGCTATCTCCTTTTTACCAGCAGATAATAGAAGATCGCGTGCTGCAAGTCGCTGAAGCGCTTGCAGGCCCATCTGTAAATGGCCTGCTTGTAACTGCAGCAGCTGATGGCATAGGCAGCGCCAAAGAAAAAGAAGATGAGCTGCTTTTAACTATTGCCAGGGAAATCAGCGAAGCCCAAAAAGCATTAGGCAAGAACAGCCCCATCCTTAAACGCTATTATGCCGCGTTTAGCCAGGTGGATCAGCCTAACCGCACAGCAGCCATCGATAAGCTCAATGGCAAGCTGAGCGCCTTAAAGGCACGCACCTCCACGCAAATCAAGTTTCTTGCTGAAGAAAACAAGAAACAAGAAGCCTCCGGCGGACTAGTTGATATCAGCAAGTCGCAAGCCCTAACCGAGCTAGAAAATCAGCTTAATTTGTTGAATACAGCTTCTGTGGCCCTGCAAGAACATGCTGCCGATTTCCGCGCCGGTTTGCGTCCATTGTCACGCGCTCAACTTCAGGAACTATTTGCTAAGTCAGCAGCGGCTGTGACCATGCAAAATTCGCAGCAAATATTGGATTTATCCGGTTACAACCCCTTCATCCAAACAGTAGTGGTGGACTGGAACGATGACAAAATCAACCTGGTGCCTTACCAAGATATTCAGAAAATTCGCGCCATTGAGGGAGCTACTGAGCAGGAAGCTATTACTAAAGAAAAGCTCAATCAGTTAGTCATCGATGACATTGCCAGAATTTCACGTGTAAGCGATGAAGCGGTCTCCCCGAATGCTGATCTCTTTGCAATCTCTTTAGATGTGTTGCCAAACAGCAGCAGCTTCCTTGCGATGAATTTAGGCCACTTGGCGGAGGAGCAGGCGGCAAGTACTGCAGACAAACTCAACAGCAGCTGGTACCCTAGGCACCAAGACTTAGTAAGGGAAGCTTATCCAGTACGTAATTTCGCAGAGTTCCTCAAGGAAAAACCGGAAGAGCAAAAACTAGGTTTAGTCATCTACGCTCCTGTTTTAGAAAAAGGCGTGCCGCCGCAAGGTTTCCGCACTAGCTCTATTTATGTCATTGCCCGCGGCCTGGATAGCATTTTACAAAAATATCAGGACGCACAAGCCGATGACACAAGGCAAGCATTAGTTGAAGATTTTAACGCTTTGCAAAGCATCTTGCAGCAAAGCGGCTTTATCGGTTATTCCGGACAAGCTTATGGCATGGCTCCGCAATTTAGCAAAGACTACATTTTTGAATTAAGCGATTACTATACAAATTTAGTGGCGGCTACTTACGAGAATTTCCAGGTGAAAGGCAGCAAGCGCTTTGCTGTCTTAGAGTTCTCTGATGTGGAACAGCGTATCTTGACCCAAAATAAAATCGACGACAGAATTCACGAAAATCTGTTGAAGTGGAAAGAGGAATACAATAGCGCCCAAGTAGATTTAAACCCATTAGCGCGCTACACAGTCCCCAAGCCCACGAAAAATGTTTATTGGGATAACTTTAAGCTGAGCTTTGCCAAGTATTTCCGCGGCGATGATCGTAAAATCCTAAAATGGGGCTTGGATTTATCCGGCGGTAAGACTGTGCGTATCGGATTGCGCGATTCCAATGGCCATCAGGTAACAAACCCGGACGATCTAAACCAGGCCGTTAACGAGTTGTACAATCGTGTTAATGCTATGGGTGTTGCCGAAAGAACAATCCGTGTAGAAAACAATACGATTGTTTTAGATTTTCCCGGGTCACAAGGCTTATCAGCGGCAGAGCTGGTCAAGGCCTCTTCCATGTATTTCCACCTTGTGAATGAAAAATTTTCTACAGGGAACGCTGCCTTAGCTGACGCAGTAAATAAATTCTTGCAAGAAGTCTGGAACGAAGCTGTTGTCACCAACCGCAAAGACTTTGAAAGCATCAATGAGATTGCATGGCAGCACCTCGGCGGCGATGCGGAATTAGAGATTGCCGCTTTTCCCCGCAGTGAAGCAGCCAGCATCTTGTTTAAAAATGGATTGCGCTTAGCCAACCCGCATGATCGCGCAGCCAGCAGCGCTTTCAATGACTCGCTGTCTTCAATTGCAGCTTGGCGCGGCACCGATCCTTCTCAGTGGTATGGCCAGACTCATCCGTTGGTCATTGTTTTCAATAATTATGCACTAGAGGGTGCTAGCTTAACAAACATTCAAGTGGGCTATGACCCAAGCGAGGGAAATATCCTGCAGTTTGCAGTAAAACGCAGCTATGAAGGTGCAAACCGCGGCCAAGGCAGCCCGCGCGACGACTTCTACGCTTGGACTTCCCATTTTTCTGAAGAGAAAATTGCAGGCACCGTCTACGACACCTACTCGCAAGGCAGGGGGTGGAGAATGGCTGTAATTTTAAATGGCGAGATTATCAGCGCTCCAGTTTTACGTGCAGCTCTAAGAGATGCAGCCACTATCAGCGGCCGTTTCTCCCAGCGCGAGATCAACCAGTTAGCAGCTGATTTAAAAGCCGGTTCCTTGAGCTTTACACCGCGTATTCTTTCAGAGCAAAACGTAAGCCCTGAATTAGGTAAAGAAGAGAGAAATAAAGGCATTACCGCTTCGCTGCTCTCTTTAGTCATCGTTGTGGTCTGTATGATTGGTTACTACCGTTTTGCCGGTATTGTAGCTTCATTTGCAGTGCTCTTTAACCTGCTCATCATGTGGGGTGTATTGCAAAATATTGATGCCGCCCTCACCTTATCCGGTATTGCCGGCATTGTATTGACCATTGCTATGGCAATTGATGCCAACGTATTGGTGTTTGAGCGCGTCAGGGAAGAATTCAGCATCTCCGGACGTATCGCCTCTGCCCTGCAAACCGGATATCGCAAAGCGTTTAGCGCCATTATCGACTCCAATCTGACTACGATTATGGTGGCTTTGATCCTCGTGCAGTTCGATTCAGGACCGATTAAAGGGTTTGCGATTGTGCTGATCATCGGTATCGTCTCTTCCATGTTTACGGCGCTTTTTATGACCCGCTGGTATTTCGCCGGCTGGGTGCAAAATCCCGCTAACAAAGCGCTGAATATGTCCCATTGGATTGGCAAAACGAACTTTAATTTCTTAAAGTATGCCAAACCTGCCATGGTCATTGCAGCGGCGATCATTGCGTTAGGGGCTTTTGTGTTTGTCAATCAAAGCCGCACCATCTTCGGAATGGATTTTACCGGCGGTTATTCCCTAACTGTTGAAGTTCAGGAAAAACCGGGGCAAACCAATTACCGCGAGCAGGCTTTGCATGCCCTTGCAGCAGCAGGGGCTTCCACCAATGATGTGCAAGTGCGCGAGTTAAGCCGTCCCAACCAACTGCGTATCCAGCTGGGTATGAGCATGGAGGAAAAAGGGCATCCGTTCTTCGGCTTGCCGGAAACCGTGGCCGATTCTAAATACGCTTATGCTTACCAGTCTAATCCCCGCATTGAGTGGGTAGCTTCTGCTTTAGAGAAAGGCGGCTTAGACATTTCTGCAGCTGAACAGCAGAGCCTCAACAAAAACTGGACTGTCATGAGCGGACAGCTATCGGATGCGATGCGCAACAATGCCCTAATCGGCATCTCTTTAGCCCTGATCGGTATTTTGATTTACATTACCTTCCGCTTCGAGTTTAAATTCGGCATGGGTGCTGTAATCGGCCTGATCACCGATGTATTGATTACTCTTGGTGTAGTCGCTCTGTTCCATCAGGTCGGCTTCCCTGTGCAGATCGATCTGCAGGTTATTGGCGCTATCATGATGATCATCGGCTACTCCTTAAACGATACGATTATCGTATTTGACAGGATCCGCGAAGAAGTAAAAGTGCTGCGCAAGTGGAAATTTGAGGATATTGTCAACCATGCCTTGAACGTAACTTTAAGCCGTACTTTGATCACTTCAGGCACAACCCTGTTAGTGCTGCTATGCCTCTTGCTATTCGGCGGCAGCAGTTTGTTTGGCTTTACGCTAGTGATGGCTATCGGTATCTTTATTGGTACGTTGTCCTCGCTATTTATTGCAGCTCCTGCTATGCTCTATTTCCACCATAGAGAACTGCAAAAGGAACAACTGCAGAAAGCCTAATAAATAGCAAAAGATGATAAATAAAAAAGCCGGGGAAATCCCTCGGCTTTTTTTAAGACAATTTTCCAATGCTAGGTTGGGCAGCAACAGTACCGCTAATAAGCACGGTATGAACTTTATGAATATTCTCGATTTGGTCAGCCAAATCGCGTTTTGTTAGCCGGGAAGAATCTTTAGCTAATGTAAATATGGCCATTCTTTCTTCAGCCCGAGCTGCTCTATTTTCTGCATAGGGATCTTTGACTGTGTGATAAAGCGCACGATAGTCTGCCAGAATCTCAGGTTTTAGTTCCCATAATTCTTGCATGACGGCTTTTGCAAAGTCGCTAACAGGTTCATTTGCTATCGCGTGTTTTTTCCAAATAGTTTCTTTATTTGCCTGTATTCTTCCCCAGAAGCCTGGGTGGGTATCGGACATAGCTCGTCCATTGTCGATTAAGCGCAAGCCTGTGATTTCACCATTATTATTAGTCATGATAAAAAAATTCTCGGCATGTCGATCGGTATCTCCATGTATAATTCCATAAATAATCATGATATCGAATATTAGACTTAGCTTATGCTTATTTTCATCAGTAAGCTCAAGCATTGGTCCATTAAAATTTTTATCAGTATGCAAAAATTCTTCACCACGAACGGGTATTTCTGTCATAGATGAATGAATCCACTCTTGATGAGAGCCATCTAGTTTGCCCTTTCCGGGCAGCTCTATATTAAGCATTTCTGTTTCAGGCACAAGCTTTAGCAAATTTATTAAAAAATTTTGATCATTTTTAAAAATTGAATTTTTTAGTGCACGGCTTATTGCAAGTAGGAGATACTGTTCAGTTATGTGAGCGGCGCGTTCAGCAAACATCGACTGTCCTTGAGTCATATGTAATAACGAACCTGTAAAGGGAGCAAGAATTGTCCTGGAAGCAAGCCGCATAGCTGTAGTTTTCCAATGAGGATTATTTGGAGATAAAGTGTCTTCATTTGAAGGTTTGAAAATGCCAATCTCTCTACCTTTATTTGATTCATTTATTATCTTTTTACACTCCATTCTTGCTCCTTCAACAATGACGTAAGAACCAGAAGCGCCTGCAGCCAGAGGTTTTATATTTCCTAGTTGTCCCCAAATCGCGGCAGCTTTTTGCGTGGAGGAGAGCGAGCGGCCCTTGAGTGATTTTTCCATAAATTGATATACGGATTCATGGATCGAGCGGCTATAAATTTTAGTTGAGAGCGATCCCATTTTTTTTATAAAGAACTGATTAACTGCTTTTCCTTGCTCTTCAGATAGGTCATTATTAACAGAAAGTTTAGCGGTCAGGTTGTCGATTGTCTGTTTTAAAATTTCTAATTCTCCTTTTTTGGCTCCAAAAAGGCGATAGGTTAAAGACTCAATAAAATTCATAGGCACAAGTTTTCCGTTTTCTACTTTTAGTAATTCCCCTTTCTTTCTCTCAGCTAAGACAGTAAAATTCTTTTTATCAGTTTCGTTTAAATTAGTTGCTAGTGGATGAGGTCTATTTTTTAAAGAGTCCATGTAAACAACCTTTATTAACCTTACTTATTAATAATAGCATTTATTTATATAAAAAATAAATTTATTATTATTAGAAATATTTTCTTTCTCAGTTGCGCATTAACGAGTCGTCAGGTATTATTGTTTTTTTTGAATGAGGAGAGAAAAGGGATGTTCCAATCCGACAGTTCGCCAGAAGCGCCGCTATGGGTATATCCCAAATCCGACCCTCAATGGAAAGAGAGCATTATCAAAGAATTTAAAATTCATCCTGTTTCGGCACAGATTTTAGTGTCGCGCGGGTTTAAAACCTTTGAAGAGATTCATAACTATCTCTATGCCAAACTTCCAGATCTTTATGACCCATTTCTATTTGCAGAAATGCAGCAAGCGGTCGACCGTGTCTCTCAGGCGTTGCGCAATAATGAAAACATTCTGATTTATGGCGATAATGATGTTGATGGCATGACAGCAACGGCATTATTGACAGAGTTTCTGCAATTTATCGGAGCCAATGTATTTTTTTATGTTTCCCACCCTGGAACACATCGGCAAGCGTTAATTGTTGAGGCTTTAGAATACGCTTTACAAAACAACTGTAAATTATTAATTACAGTTGATTGCGGGATTACGGCAGCGGCAGAGATTGCCAAGTTTGTAGAGAAAGGCATTGATGTCATTGTTACGGATCACCATGAACCTACAGACAAGATCCCCCATTGTGTTGCGACTTTAAACCCTAAACTGGTCAATAATCCTTATCCGAATCGCAATTTAACCGGTGTAGGGGTAGCCTTTAAGTTAGCGCACGCGATTACCAATTCACTGGCAGCTGAAGGGAAAATCTCTTCCAAAAAAATTGACCTCAAACGGTATTTAGACTTGGTTGCACTCGGCACCATTTCCGATATGGGGTCGTTATTGGATGAAAATCGTATCTTGGTGCGCTATGGTATTAAACAGTTGCGCAAAACAAAAAGAATTGGATTAGCAAAGCTTGTTTCCGTTTGCGATTTAGATATTAATGATCTGAATACCTTTAGTATCGCCTCTAAGATTGCCCCGCGCTTAAATAGTTTAGGCCGTATCGCCGATCCCCAAAAAGGGGTGCAGCTGCTGCTCATACGCAATGTTGCCGGCGCTGAAAAACTGGCAATGGAGCTTGACCTTAATAACATTGAGCGGCAAAAAATAGAGCGCACCATGTCAGCCGATGTGGAGCTTATGCTCAAAGAGCATCCGCAAATTCTTCATGACAAGGCTATTGTCCTTTCTTCAGATAGATGGCATCCTGGGGTGATTGCCATTCTCTCTACGCGGATCTCTAAGCAATACAATCGGCCGACTGTGATGATTGCCATTGACAAAGAGCTGGGCAAGGGCTCCATGCGTTCTATTCCAGAATTTCCGCTGCTTTCAGTGCTGAAAGAGTCCGCAGATATCCTGACCAATTTTGGCGGACATGACTTTGCGGCAGGCTTAACAATTAAGGAACACCATATTGATGAGTTCCGCAAACGCTTTATAGCTGCTGCCAATCTTGCTTTGAAAGATAACGACATTCTGACCAAACTGAATCTGGATGCAGAGATTCGCTTTGAAGAGCTTACCTTCGATTTCATGGAGTCAATCAGGCTGTTAGAGCCTTTTGGCAATGAAAATCCGCCGCCAATTCTCTACTGCGATGCAAAACAAGCCTGGCCCCCTAAAGTTGTCGGAAAAACACACTTAAAACTATACTTAGAGCAAGGCGATAGAATGCTTGAGGGCATTGCCCTTGGCAAAGCCGCTTGCAGTTCGCTGCTGCGCAAAAAAAATCTAACCTTGCGCGTGGCTTTTACCCCTCAAATTGATATTTTCCAAAGCAAATCCTGCATTCAATTGCTGATACGCGATTTTAAAATCCTAGGAGAAGAGGGGAATCTCGAGGAATTGCCGTTAATGGAAATTGAGGGCAGTAGTTTGCGTCGATAATGCTGTCCCTTGGTCAATTAATTACGGGTACAATTGAAGACCTGGCTTTTGGCGGAGCCGGGATTATGCGGCATGCCGGCCAGGTAGTGTTTATCCCTTTTACTGCTCCAGGCGATTCGGTAGAAGCGGAGATAACCGCCATTAAACCTCGTTTTGCTCAAGCTCAGTTAAAGCAAGTCCTAAATCCCGGTCCAGATAGAATTAAGCCGCGCTGTCCCTATTTTGGCAGCTGCGGCGGATGCCAGCTGCAGCACTTAAATTACGCGGCACAGTTACGTTATAAGCAGCAGTCTGTTCAAGCCGTTTTGACCCGTTTAGGAGGGATATCCCAGTTCGAAATTGAGATGCACCCGGCAACCCCTCACTGGCATTATAGACGGCATATTCATTTGCAACTGCGCCGCAAAGAGGGAAGCGGATTTGTTTGCGGCTATATCGGCGTGGATAACATAAGCCTCGTGCAAGCTGCAACCTGCCCTATTTTTCTAGAGGAGCAATCAGTTGTGTTGCAGCAGATAAACGAACTTGCGGCTGCTTTGCCTGCCGGCCGCATTCAGACAGGGCGTCTGGCAATATTTAAAACTGCTAGGGGATTGCTGGCGCACTTTCATTTCGGAGAGGCTTTGCCCATAGCTTCCCAAGAGATTTTTAAGCAGTTCTTAGGAGCGAATCGGGAATGGTGCGGCATTGAAGTATCTTCGCCAGGCCAAAGCCATCTCGTCGGAGAAGAAAGCCTGCTTTATGAAACGAACGGATTGGTTATTGAGGCTTCCAGCCGAGCTTTTCTGCAAAATCATCCGCAGCAAAGCGCGCTTATTTACCAAACTTTATTAGAATTAACAAAAAATACCTCAGGCAAGCTTCTCGATACTTATTGCGGTTTAGGGGCAACTTCAATCCTGTTCAGCAAAAATGGATGGCAAGTGACCGGAATCGAGTACAATGCACAAGCTGTTCAGCTGGCACGTAGAAACGCTGCGCGCAATGAGAGCCAAGTCAATTTTTTGCAGGGAAAAACCGAAGATCTTTTGCGCCGCGAACTCCTTAAACAGAAGCCCGATCTTGTACTGCTCAATCCGCCAAAAACTGGCTTGCATAAGAAGGTTGTGCAGGAATTATGCGAATTTGCGCCAAAGCAATTGCTTTATATTTCTTGCCAGCCCGCTACCCTGGCCCGCGACGTAGCTTCCTTGAAAGAAAAATATGACATCCAGAGTTGCCAGGCGTTCGATATGTTCCCTCAAACCGCTCATGTTGAGACGTTGCTATCTTTACGCGCAAAATAGAAAGGTATTTGGAGTGCGGCGACTAGTCGAACACTTCAGGTTGAGTTTAACGAATTCTTATTTTGTTCGACAAGTCGAACAGGGAGAAAGCTGCTGCAAGTCGCAGCACTCCAAATCGCTTCGCTTAAGTTGCTGATATTGACGAACAAAAGAGAGTTATAATAAAAAAAGGCCAATAGGAACTATTGGCCTTTAGATTGAATTGAAAGGAAAAGAGCTTAGCTAGCTTTAGCTTTCTTTTTCTTTACCATGTGTTTTTCCTGATAATCTTTGATATCATCAGTATGGATAACCCAAGCTGAACCTTTGCGGTGCGCTTTTAGCATGCCAATACGCGTAGCGTAATAAATTTTTTGTGCCGGCACATTGAGCAGCTTTGCTGTATTGTTTACAGAATGATACCCCTTATTAGAGTCAAAAATGAGCTCTCCATTATGGGTTGATTTTGCCCTAGAATATTTCTGCTTGCGATACTCTTCAAGATCGGCAAGATCAATTGTCCAGCGCGTAGTCTCTTTGCGAGCTTTTAGTTTATTTAATTTAATCGCTACATAAATAGCCTGCCGAGTCACATTGTTAATTTCTGCGGCCTCGGTGATCGAAACGACTTTCTTGCCGTCTTGATCATTCCTGCTTTTTCCCATGTTCTCCTCCGAGTGTTTAATCTTTAAAGTTATTATATTATTAATAGTTATTGTTATAAAAAATTAATCTTAGATAATAATTTTGACATAAAGTTGTATTTTTAATCAATACTATTTGTGATAATAATTAAAAATCTATTGTATTTGTTGCATCAGGGCTTTAGCTTGCAAAAATGGGTCGACAAAATATAGAAAAAAAAGGAATCTTACCGTTAGCTATTGTATTTTCTTTAAGAATTGATTTTTATGGTAACCATGAAGAAGTATTTCCTTTTATTCTTTCTTTTTTGCGCCTGTGCTATACAAGCAAAACAACCAGATCTGACTCCTGAAATTTTAACTAAGAAGATGAAGGAAATCATGAAGGCCCACGCTTCTTATAAAGAGATGAGTCCTGTAATTGCTGAGAGATCCCTTACGAATTTTATAGAAGAATTGGATCCTACTAAAACTTACTTTATAGAAACAGACATCGATCCCTGGATTCATCCTTCAGATCACATATTGAGCCACGTATTAGAAGACTACGATCAAAACAAATTTACCATATATAATGACATTTACCAGAAAATGCTCGAGGCTATTGCGCGCCGGAAACATTTAGATAATATTGTAAAGGAAGCGGAATTGCCAAAACATGTGAATGCCGAAGAGTTTAAAAAACTCGAATGGGCTAAAGACGAACAAGAATTGATTCAGCGCCTTATAAAAGTACGAGCTTTGCAGCTCGAAGCTGCCAATAAGCTTAATAATGAAGATTTAAAAGAAAAATCTTTGCTGCGCATTGAAAAGCGCAGAGCTAAATATGAAGAAGATCTAGAATCTAAAGACCCTGCTAAACATGACCCGTTGTTTTATAGTAAAGTACTCAAGGCCCTAGCCTCCTCTCTTGATGCGCATACGGCTTATTTTACACCGGAAGAAGCCAGCCAATTCATGATCAATGTCCAGCAGCGCCTCTTTGGCATTGGCGCGCAATTACGCGATGACATTAATGGTTTTACGGTGGTCAAAATCGTTGAAGGCGGGCCCGCGGCTAAAAGCAAGCTTCTTAAACTCAAAGATAAGATCATTGCCGTCAATGGTGAGCCGGTTGTCGGTATGGATATTGTGGATGCTGTAGAGTTGATCCGCGGGGAAGAAAATAGCGTGGTTACTTTAAGAGTTATCCGCGAGGTCGAAGACAAATCGGGCAAACATGAAGAGACTTTAGAAGTGCCTTTAGTCCGCGGAGAAGTTGTTTTAAAAGAATCCCGCTATGAGGCCTCATATGAACCCTACGGAGATGGCATCATTGCCTACCTCAAGCTTTTTTCCTTTTATCAAGATCCCGAAAGTTCCTCTGCCAGTGATTTGACCAAAGAATTGCAGAAATTAAAAGAGGGCCATAAAGTCAAAGGGGTTATTTTAGATTTGCGCAACAACTCTGGCGGCCTCTTAACTCAGGCTGTGGAGGTTGCCGGCCTCTTTATTACAAAAGGCATAGTTGTAGCCATTAAAAATGAAAATGGAGAAATCCAGTATCTGCGAGATATAGACGGCAAGACCATTTGGAATGGGCCCCTGATTGTCCTTATAAATCGCGCAAGCGCATCAGCTTCTGAAATTGTAGCTCAGACTCTGCAAGATTATGGCCGGGCTTTAATTGTCGGCGATGACCATAGCTTTGGCAAAGGCTCTTTTCAAACATTTACGCTCAGCAGCTCAACCGGAAATGTCAATCCTGAAGGGGAGTACAAAGTAACCCGTGGACGTTATTACACAGTTTCGGGAAAAACCCCTCAACTCATTGGAGTGCAATCCGACATAGAAGTGCCCGGCTTATTAATCGATTCCGAAGTGGGAGAAAAATATGCTAAATACCCCTTGGAATCAGATAGCATAAAAGCGAACTTTGAAGATGACCTTTCAGATATTCCCCGTTCCCAGAGAGACAAAATTAGCGCACTATATCGCTTTAATTTGCAAAAAAGATTGAATACCTATCAGGAATATTTAGATATGCTGAAGAAAAATTCTTCCCATAGAGTGGATATGGATATCAATTATCAGAATTTCTTAGCGGAGTTAAAAAAGAAAGATAAAGATATTTTTGAAGAAGAGTCGGAGAGTAAGTACGGGCAAAATGATTTGCAGTTGATAGAAGCTTACAATATTATGCAAGACTTGCTGTTTTTAATGAATATGGAAAGCGCAAAACCTAAACAGACCCAAGGCCGCGAAAAATCCATTCTCATTCCGCCTGCAGCCTAATCAGCGATTGGCAGCAGTTGCTATAATTTCAATTCAATTGAAGGTTGTTTATGCAGTTAGTTGGTTCGCGTAGTTTTACAAAACCCGATATGACCGATGGGGATATTGGACCAATCACAATTAAAAATTGGAATGCTGTCTTAGAGCTAGACTCCGAAGGTAAGCAAAGACTTGTAGAAGTCACTATCAGGATATTTGGCGAAATACATAGTAATAGAACCTTTGAACTTGAATCCACCGGTAAAAGTTTTATATTTCTTGGAATTCCAAATGGCGTTAGAAGTAAAGCCAAGATATTTACTTTGTATGCTGCCGATTCCCAAGTGTTTAAAAAAATCATCGATTTTTTAAACCACTTTAGGGGAAATGATCTTCCAGGGATGCCGAAGCCGTTAAAAGAGCTGGAGATGCGTGCCGCGGATGGCAGATTAATGCGCCATATGACTATCCAGCCCATGAACCCTTACCATGCCTCCAGCTTGCCAAAGACCCAGCATCCCAAACAGGTGCTTAGCTGGATGAAGCAATTGGTAGAGGGAATGATCGGCATTCATGCAGAAAATTACACCTTAGAAGAAATCCCTTCAGACAGTGTGCAAATTAGCAAAGAAAATGTAAAGCATCCCAATAGATCCAAATGCGCCCAATTTTCCCATTTTCAAGCCTGCAGAAAATGGCAGGAAAATGAATGCCGTAGTATTCGGCATGTCACAGCTCAGATGGAAGATTTTCAAAGGCTTGTGCCCGTCTTTAGCGCTTTAAGCGATACCGTTTCAGAAGAAGCAAGGGTAAATTTTAAGAAAAAACTAGCCCCCCTATTACAAAAGCTCAACCCCGATGCAAACCAAAACTTAGATTCTGCAGTAGCATCTATAAAAAAAGAACTGGCAGAAATTGAACATGCTATAATGAGTTCAAGCCCTCTTACTGGCAGTATGCTGCTAAGGTCTTCAGGACAAACTGCCAATTCGGGAAGAGCTTCTCCTAATTTGGGCATGAAGCGCATTGCTTCATTTGGCACGATACCGGAGGAAAAGTATCCCGTTTCAGGTAAAGTCAGGGTTCCTGATGAAGATGGGCAGCTTAGCGAATGGAATATCCAATCTGAGAGTGAAGACCATATAGCAGTATCACAAACTGTTGGCATAGAAACGCCTATCCCCATAGAAATACCCTATGCAGTTACTTATCATGGTAGAGAAGATGGTGTTGAATGGTTTAGAATAAAGCAAGGAGAAGAGACTGTTGCAAATCCGGCAAAGAAGTTAAGGATCATTGATGTTAAAAAAATGGCGGCTGCAGAAAAAAGCGTCTTGGAAACGCTTTGTAAAAATGAGTTTTGCCATTTAGCGCTTAATTTGCCTAAATGTTTGTGCAATTTACACACAGTTGATGGGGAGTTTCAAAAACAAGCGCAAATATTCGATATATGTCCTTCTTTAGAAAATGAAATAGCAACTCTTCAACCCTCTGTGCTTATTGAGGGTATGTATGCGTTAGCATATGCTTTAGAAATGCTGCATGGCAAGCACATCTTTTTGCAGAATATCAATTGCAAAACAGTAGTCGTAAAGCAGAGGCAATTATATTTTAATGTAGAAGTTGCAAACTATGCCGCCGATTTACACACTATTGGCAATTTGGATTTTGAAAAAATACGTGAAAGCTGGCTGATCGACTCCCAGGACCTCAGTCAATCAAAGCTGGCAAGGCATGATTTTGAAGACTTTAAAGGTCTTCAAAAAGCTTCTGTAGCAGATACAGCACAAGCTATAGATATATTTAATTTGGGTAAAGTCTTTGAGGCGATAGCCACGAGACTGGGAAAAGATTATCCCTACAAAGAAGTTTTACACGCATTGATTGCAGAAATGTGTCAAAAGGATCCTCAAGACAGATTTAATGCAGCGCTTGTCTTTGACTACCTTGTGCAAAATTTACCATTATCTGAACCCAAAGCAATCAAAGAGCATCTAGAACATGCAGCAGCAAAAGCACACATAGAGCCGGAAGAGGCTGGCCTTTTGAATATTGCAGCCATGTCCGATGCGGAGTTTGAACAATATCTTAAATCAGATTTAGCTGTTGAATTTTTTTCATAAGCTGCTTCACAATAGATGCTTTGAAATATTAAGTAGGAATAGCTTATGACAGTTCGCGTTCGCATAGCCCCTTCACCGACAGGGGACCCCCACGTAGGCACAGCCTACATGGCGCTTTTTAATGTTATTTTTGCCAGGCACCATGGCGGCAAGTTTATCTTAAGGATAGAAGATACCGACAGAACCCGCAGCCGGCCTGAATATGAACAGAACATTTATGATGCCCTAAATTGGTGCGGCTTGCAATGGGATGAAGGACCTGATATTGGAGGGCCGTATGGGCCTTATCGCCAGTCAGAGCGTTTTCCCATCTACAAAGAACACTGCCAAAAATTATTAGATACAGGTAAAGCATACAAGTGCTTTTGCACCGCCGAGGATCTCGAGATCATGCGCCAAGTATTGGCCAAACAGGGGGGGCGCCAAGGATACGATCGCCGTTGCCGCAATTTGAGCGAAGAGGAAATTGCCGCCAATGAAGCTGCCGGCCGCCCTTTTGTTGTGCGCATGAAAGCTCCGCTTAAAGGGGAGTGCGTCTATGAAGATGCCATCAAGGGCAAAATAACCTACCCTTGGGCCGACGTAGATGACCAGGTGCTGCTAAAATCCGACGGATTTCCGACCTACCATTTAGCGAACGTCGTAGATGACCGCTTAATGGAAATTACCCATGTCATTCGCGGCGATGAGTGGATGAGCTCTACTCCTAAACACGTGCTGCTTTATGAATCATTTGGCTGGCAGCCGCCTATTTTTATGCACATGCCCCTTTTGCTGGGAAATGACGGCAAAAAGCTTTCCAAGCGGCGCAATCCCACCTCTATCTTCTTTTATCGCGACAGCGGTTATTTGCAAGAGGCCTTTCTCAATTTCTTGACTTTGATGGGCTACAGCATGACAGGCGACCGGGAAATCTACTCTTTAGAGGAGATTATCCGCGAATTTGACTACAAGCGGATCGGTGTTTCCGGGGCCGTTTTTGATGTGCAGAAACTAGACTGGATCAACCAGCAGTACCTCATTAAAAACATTCCTGTAGACCAGTTATGGCCGCGCATTCAAGAATGGACCTTCAACCAGGCTTTTATGCAGCGCTTGATGCCGCTTGTTCATTCAAGGATCAAGACTTTTGGCGATTTTATTGACTTATGCGATTTCTTGTTTATCAATCATTTGCACTATAAACACGAGACTTTTGCCGCTTCCAAGCTAACTCCTGAGCAAATTTGCTACATTCTGCAAGCCATGATCTGGCGTTTAGATGAATTGGAGAATTGGGGCAGCGAAGGGATCAATGCAGCATCGCGTGAAATTGCCGAGATCTTCGGCGTGCACCATAAGAAGAACATCATGCCGGTATTATTTGCCAGCTTGATGGGCAAATTGCAAGGGCCGCCTTTATTTGATTCGGCGCAGCTTTTAGGGAAAGATCGCACTCGTGCCCGCTTTTTAAAGTCGATCGAATTTCTAGGAGGTATTTCCACTAAAAAAGGCGATGCTTTGAAAAAAGCTTGGACTGCCAAAGATGCCAAAGCTTTGATGGCTTAAAATTTTTTTAATAAAAAGCTTTTCAAATTGTATTTGAAAAGCTTTTTTCTTATCTAAACCTATTTGACTTCTTCAGATACTCTTCTTTTTTTCATGGCAGCAATTGCCGCTATTCCCAATAAAGAGCCTAGCATTAAATAAGTGCCGGGTTCAGGGGTTACTACGCTAAATTGCGCATTGCCTGCCATATAATAATTTGTCGGAATTAAATTAAGCGGGGCCGAAAACCCGCCATTATTATACGCGCCGCTAAAAATAGTTATAGAAGGATCAATTGTAAATATGCTGGATAGCCAAGGGGTGCTTGGGTGTACTAATGGAACTTGGTAAAGAGAAGGCGTGTAGACGCCCAAATAATAAGTTTGTCCAGCTGTTAAAAAAATGGGGGTTGTTAAATCGGCATACCTATAGGAATCAAACAATGTGCCGCCTGAACTGTTGACGGATGCTTGTCCCAGGAGTTGTCCCGCATTATCCCAAAGGCCTATCTGGCCTGTCCCTGAATATGAAGGAGCAGCCCACATGCCTAAGGCAGAAACCACTAAATTGTTATTTGCGTTAAAGGCATACCCAAGTGTTGTATTTAACCCGGAGCTGGAAACGGTGGTGGATATTGGTGAAACAAAAGTATTAGAAAGCAGCGGCGGAGCGATAAAAAATAAAGGAATTAATAGCAGTAAAAAATAATTTTTATACATATGAACCTCATTAAAATAATTATATTTGATTCATACTTCTAATTTTAGATTAGTTTGTTTTTATTTATTTATCAATGATTGTTTTTTATGTATTTAATTTAATATTTAGAGAAATATTCTTTGCCTTAATCTTCAATGCCTATATCACCTTGACTTTTTGCAGTTTCCCCTCTAGCATAGCAAATGAAATTGAGGGAAAACAATCGAGGCAAAATGCAACAAAAACTGTTTATTAAGGATTTACAATATAACGGAAAAAAAACATTGATGCGTGTGGATTTCAATGTACCTTTAGATAAAGAAGGAAAGATTATAGACGATACACGTATTAAAGCGGCTTTACCTTCAATAAAACACGTTTTGGATTATGGCGGAGCTTTGGTGCTTATGAGCCATTTAGGCCGGCCAAAAGGGCGCTCTCCAGAATTTAGCCTGGCTCCATGTGCGCGACGGCTTTCAGAACTTTTAGAAAGACCCGTACAAATGGCACCCGACTGTGTTGGCGGAAATATTGAAAAATTAGTCAATAATCTCCAAACAGGCCAGGTGCTTCTTTTGGAAAACCTTCGTTTTCATGAAGCGGAAGAAAAACCGGAATTAGATCCTGAATTTGCCGGCGAGCTTGCAAAGTATGGCGACCTTTACTTAAACGATGCCTTTGGAACCTCCCATCGAGAACATTCTTCAGTATATGTTGTTCCAAAAGAATTTTCAGGACGTGCTGCAGCTGGATTTCTTATGGAAAAAGAGATAAAATTTTTAAGCCAGCTAACCCAAAACCCTGAAAAGCCCTTTTGTGCATTAATCGGCGGCGCAAAAATCTCTAGTAAAATCGCCGTGCTTAAGTCTTTGCTCACTAAAGTTGACACCCTGTTAATCGGCGGGGGGATGGCCTATGCATTTTTAAAAGCGCAAGGATATGCCATCGGCAATTCTATTTGCGAAGATGATAGCATCCCGGTTGCCAGTGAAATAATCGAGGCTTGCAAGCAGCAGAATGTTGTCCTTAAACTTCCTGTTGACATAGTTGTAACTGACAAAATGGAGGAAGGGGCGGCAAGCCAAATAGTAGATGCGGCAAAAGGAATCCCTGAAGGATTTGAAGGTGTTGATATAGGTCCTAAAACCCTTGAAATGTTTGCAGAAGAGCTCAAAAAAGCTAAAACAATTTTTTGGAATGGACCGGTAGGTGTTTTTGAGATCCCTGATTTTGCTAAAGGCACAAAAGAGCTTGCCCGTATTATAAGCGAACAGGATGCAGTTAAAATAGTGGGCGGGGGAGACTCTGCAGCTGCAGTGCAGCAGGCCGGCCTTGCCGATAAAATGACGCACATATCTACCGGCGGCGGCGCTTCTTTAGAGTTTATTGAGCATGGAACGCTCCCGGGAATAGAAGCACTCTCAGATAAGGTACAGTGATGGATATCTCTCACCTTTTGGCGCGAGTGCTGGGTGTTTCCCTAATTGTGATTTATACAGGCATGCTGCTTAATCGCAATTTTTTTAGAATGGTAAGGGCTGCTGTTGAGCAGCCTTTAACTATTTATCTCACAGGTTTTTTAAGTTTCATTCCAGGTTTACTTATAGTAAATGTACACAATATTTGGACGCCTAACTGGCAAGGTATCATCACTTTTTTAGGTTGGGTGTTAGTCGTTACAGGAGCATTACGCCTTCTTTTCCCTGAAAAACTCACTCATTTTGCCCTAAAAATGTTAAATGGTTCGACAGTATTTTTAAATATAGTTGCTGGCACGATGGTTATTATAGGTCTTTATTTAACCTATGTTGGCTTTCAATAAGCTTCTCCATATAGCAATAATATGGATGAACTTTAGAGATAAAAAAAAGAAAGATAGCCATAAGTAGAGTTAGTGAATTCAAAAGGACTAAACATTTCTGCTTTTAAGCCTTCCTAGGATTCTGCTTGCTACCTTATATTAGTTAATAGATTATAGTATTTTATTGATATTAATAATTCATCGTGTTAAAATTTATTTATTATTAATATTAAATTTGGTTTTAAATGGCTTTGGGACTAAGAAAAAAAATATTTGTCAGCTACATTGTTCTGTTTTTGATCTTTATTGCATTGATGTTTCCCTTTTCGACAAAGACGGTCAATCGCATTGTCTTCAAGTCAATGGACGACAGAACGACTGAAATCATTGAAAAAATCAAAGATGCGCAAGACAACAATGATTTAATAAAAAAACTGAAAGATCAGAAGCCCCTTTTGTTTTTCAGGGTAAGTGTAATCAGTAATGAACATAAAGTACTCTACGATTCGCATGCCAAGCGCGTATTAGGCCCGAAGTTTAGTCAGGACTTTGTCGTAGATCACCCTGAAGTAAACGAAGCGTTTCAAAATGGGCAAGGGTACTTTGATGACTATTCTACCCTGCTCGGCCAGAAATTTACTTATTTTGCTAAAGCTTTTCAATTTCATGGCAAAACTTACGTATTGCGTACCGCTTTTCCTTATAAATATGTAGTTGAAATCACACGCAATTTTGAAATTGGCTTTTTAGCATTATCTGTGGGAGTGCTGC
This sequence comes from Verrucomicrobiota bacterium, assembly GCA_023428915.1. Classification (GTDB taxonomy): domain Bacteria; phylum Chlamydiota; class Chlamydiia; order Chlamydiales; family JAEYWL01; genus JAEYWL01. The sequence goes on along the minus strand of JAEYWL010000057.1, from coordinate 1,362 downwards.
TGTTGTTCAGCATAATGACCTGGTTTATTATCTATCGTCTGACAACACCTATCGATCAAATCATACGTGCAATAAAACCCTATGAAGAAGGGCGTTTGCCTCATATTCCTGAAATTCGGCTGCGCGCCCATCCGGGGGATGATTTCGGCAGGTTAGCCAGCGCGCTTAATTCCCTATCGCAAAAAGTCAAGCTGCAGATCGATGACTTGACCAAACAAAAGAATGAAAAAGGCATTTTGTTAGAATCCCTTGTGGAGGGGGTAATAGCTGTGGACCAAGAAGGGAAAGTAACTTACGCCAATCGCATGGCTGCCAAGCTGCTGAACCTGCCCGAAAATGAATTAATCAATAAGCCTTTTAGTGTGACCAAGCAATCGGAGTGCGAGACCCTGTTGTTTGATAGCATGCGCGAACAAAAACCTTTAACGCTTTCGCTGCAAATCCAACTGCCTATAAGTAAAATGTATCTTGAAGTGATAGCGGTGCCTATCAATGATGGCAGCGGAGCTATCCTGGTTATGCAAGATAAAACCTCTCATTACAAAATTTTAGAAATGCGCCGCGATTTTGTGGCTAACGCTTCACATGAACTCAAAACCCCCATTACCATTATTCGCGGGTTTGCCGAAGCCATGTATGATAATCCCGATCTCCCTAGAGAAATGCGGCTGGAGATAACGGATAAGATGGTGCGCAATTGCCAACGGATGACCAACCTCATCCGCAATCTCATGAGCTTATCCGATATTGAAAATCTTCCGCGCTTCAGGCTTGTTGAAAGCAATTTAAAGGAAATTGCAGAGCGCTGCCGTGAAATGGTTTTAGAGTTATATCCGGAAGCAGAAATTGCTATAGAAAACTTGTCGGAAGAAGATGTTTACATGATGTGCGAACCGGATCTTATCGAACAAGCCTTTATCAATTTGATGAATAATGCCGCTAAATACTCGCAAGCCCCTGCACAAATTACCGTGAGCTTAGCTAAAGATGAGGACAGTGTAAAAATATCAGTAGCAGATAAAGGAATAGGCATTCCTGCACAAGATCTGGAATATATTTTCCAGCGTTTTTATACCGTCGATAAGGCGCGTTCCAGAAAATTAGGCGGATCTGGCTTAGGGTTGTCGATCGTTGAAACAATTGTGCAGAAACATTGCGGCAGAATTTCCGCTGAATCCCTGGTAGGCGTGGGCACTACCTTTACTATCGTTTTCCCCACCCAGCTAGCCGAAATGATTTAAACCCAAGTTGCGCCCCTAAATCACGCTTGAACATTGCCGAACTTGACAAGTGAAAGGATAAGTCCCGAAGAGCCAAGTCGTGACTTGGCCGAGGGGCTTAGCGTTTCAATTGGCAAGTGCA
>JAEYWL010000052.1 GCA_023428915.1 Verrucomicrobiota bacterium | reverse complement strand
ATGCCATAGATAACCTCCTAAATCGATTATCTTAGGCTTATTTATTCTATTTTTTTGGAAAAGTGTTACCTATGTTAGTGAACTAAAATGTTACCTATGTTGGTGAGTCGTACCTCTCTGCGCTTCCTCTGTGCACTTTGTGGCTCTGCGGTTAACTTATTTAAAATGAGGGTTTAAAAAATCTTAAAATCAGTATTAACTAACAATTTGTTCATTTTTCAAGCCTCGTATACTCTTAGAAGGTAGCAATCAGGATCCTTGGGATTTATTGGCAAAAATATTTTGGATTGTTTTTGAAAGATCTGAAACGGAAGAGCCAAATTTACTTCGGTAACCGATTGCTAATTCTTTTGCCCATTCTTTTTGCTCAGAGGAGGAGTTTTGGCTAAAGTAGTTTTGCACTTCTTGCTGAAATTTAGGCCATGCTTCCCTTAAAAGTTCTCTTGTGGCTCCTGAAGGAGAGGAAACAGCAGGTTTTTGCTCTGCTGTTTGAATTAAGTTTTTCCTAAATGAGTCATATACTTGACTGAGTCCTGACACTACGTTATCTGGAATTAAAGATCCACCCATCCTATCCATAATTTTCCTCTCCAATAACCTTTCCTAACGCAATGCCTCTTTCAGGCAGGCCATAATAAATTGTACCGTTCAATTCGGTAAAATAAGGAATATCGAAATTTAATATATCCTGTATATAAGCTGCTTTAATTTGTTTTATCAAAGAGGCTTCATCTTTTACTATTTTATATCTTTCCGACAAATTTGAAAAGATTAAGTTAATCGCTTCCGGATTCTCAAGATTCCCCATTGCTACCTTAAGGTAGAAATTTAATTGCGAGGTCTTAATAAGAACGATGCGAGCAGGCACAGTGTGCATTTGGGTGTTGATTTCTTCAATTTTCTCAATTTCTCTAGTGGTCAATTGATAAGGCGGGAGCGCTAAAGAAGTTCTGGATGAAGAATTTAGTAGCTCTGTAGGTCTTCCTCGAGCTTCGAGATCAACAGGAATCAAACGCTCAAGTTCATTTTCTATAATATTTTGAATATGTTGATCAGAGATGCCAAGTTTGTGTAAAATTGCATCTAATCGCCTTAATCTCTCTTTGTTTTTCTCGTCCACCTTATACATTTCAATGTAATCCCGCACAGATCTTGCATGTGCTCTAGTGTCATTTACACGCTCTAATTTTTTTTCTACTGTATCTCCTTCAACATATTCCCAAATACTGACGCTTCCAATAGCTTCTAAATACTCCCAATTTTCTTCCTTTACCGGTTCAATAATGCGATAAGTGGGTAAAGCCTCCGTATCATCAGCTGATCGTTCTGAGCGAGGTAAATTGTTAATTTCATCAAATGCTTTTAGCACAAGTTGATCAAGTAAAGCAGAGCGCGGTTTTACCACACATTTTAATACTTGACCGCCTATCTCAAAAGTAGCAAATATTATTTTTTTTCCTTGGTTGTGGCCTTCTGCTGTAGAGATCTTAATGGTCTGAAGTTGTATCTCATTTTTTGCATGGGTATTACCTGTGAGTTTTTGCACGATTTTGTCTTTATTCAAATCCAGAAAAGTTTCAACCTGCTTTAAATAGAATTTTTCATTCACAATTTGATTAATTATAACTTCTTGCCACAAGCCTCTGCTTTTTTCATCAATAAAGCTGTCTGTAATTGATTCAAAACCAGATTGTACGAAATGAAATTGCGGATAGTTATCATTGATCTCCTGATATTTTGCTATAACCTCTTCCTCCACTTCGAAAAAGTCCTTTCCCTTATAAGTAGCTTTAAAAGAAGCAAAGTCTTTTTCCAACGATCTAAATGCAGAAACAAACTCATGTTGCCCTTGTTTTTTAAGACTTGCAAGTTTCAGTTCGCGTTCCTGTCGTACGTTATTGAGTATGTTTTCTTCCAAAGATTCACCTACAGGTGATTCTGGATGGGCTAAGTAGGAAGAAGCTTGCTGGATAAAAGTTGAGCCTGTAGGTAAATTAGAGGAATACAATTCCAAACTTTGATAATCAGGTTGTTTTTGAATAGGCTCATTATCAATAAGTTGGATAAGTTTAATTGCAAAGCTGTCAATTTCATTAAGTTTTTGTGTCAGTACAGGGCTATTGATGTTTTTTGACAGTGTAACTATGTTTTCATGTAATGACTTAATTAATTTTTCGTCGTCGGGATTTAGCAATACCTTATTTCCTACACAAGTAATGTAAATTTCATTTATAGCATTGATAATATTCTCTTTCTCATTAGTAATATATTCGATTACATGCCCAAGCTCTGTTACAGTATTCGATTTAGACAGCAAATGTAATTCGTTATTGATCTTAACTAGATGGTCTTTGTGCAGACTAATATTATCCATAACAAAAACTCTTTTTAGATATTATTATATGATTAAATTTAAAAACGATTCAAATTTTAAGTGATATTTGTGGCTTTATTTGTTTTTTAATAAAAATTAACGCAATCTTAACATGGTGGTGATATTTTAATGATTAATAGCTATCTTTTATGTTTTTTATAGTTGATTTTAAGGAATAATATATGGTGCCCTCAGCAGCAGTTCAAGAAGTGCCAAAACTAGAGAGTCTGAATCGTTCTATCACGGTGTCTAAGACGGGATTAGGAGTGGTTAATAATGGAAGGGAATATTCATTGGGGTGGACTCCTCCATCTTCAACCACATATACAGTGAACTTTCAATTAGAAAGCGGCAAGCCCATCAATCACAATTCTACTATTGCCGAAAATGCCGATAGAGAACTTACTGCTATAGTAAGGCAGTTGCCCATCGTTAAGGGAGTAGTTCAAAGCACACTAAATAGTTATTATTCTCCATTTGAGTCTAGGGTTTTTAGTTTTGCTATCTCATCCCGTACGTGTTCAAGAGAAATAAAAAAAATAAATGAGCAAATTACGGCCTTTAATAGCAAGTTGCAAGAACTTAAAACCATCGGCATTTACAGTATAGATCCACTTGAAACTATTGAAGATAGTTGGGTGTCTGATTCCGCCGCAAAGCAACCATTTTTAACTCTCTCACCAGTGACGTTAGATGGTAATAGTGTTGGGGAGATGCTTCGCAGGATTGATAATTTGGGGCCTACTGTTGATCTAACTTACAGTATCATTACCGGAAAACCAGCCACTTCTCTTAGCAGTGCAGTTTCAACACAGAATAACAAAAAAGATATGGTACTTGCCGCTCTTCTATTTGTAATTGCGCTTGTTGTTGCCAGAGTCCTAGGTTCTCAACAAAGTAAATAAGTGCACTTATAAAAGCATGCCGTCATAAGCCATGCGCACATTACAGTCGATGTTTTCACTATCTAGACGCTGTTGGATGTATTCACAACGGTGTTTTAGGCCTTCATCGGTAGATTCGGGGTCATGATGGGTAATCAACCATTCTTTAATCTTGGCAGCTTTGATTAGCTCAATGCCATTGCTAACGCAGGTATGCCCCCAGCCAATTTTAAAGGGGTATTCTTCCGGCATGTATTGGGCTTCATGGATTACTAAAGGCAGTTCGCTAAATAAAGCGATCTGCTCCTGATAATTAATCAGTTGTTCATCGACTTGTTTTTTATCTATTACCCCTTGCAAAAATTCATTATCAGTACAGTAGCCGAAATGTTTGTTTTGTGTGCGGATATTGAAGCAGGTCCCGCCTCCAGGATGATTGGAGGTACAGCAAGCAATGGTGATGCCGCGGATCTTCTGAGTGGGCAGAAGGGGTTGAAAACGCAGCTGTGCTCGCAAATCTTTTAACTCAATGGGGAAGAAGGGGCTGCTCATCAGGGTTGACAATTTATGCTTAATTGATTCCGAGCTATCTCCAGGGGCATAAATAGTTACTGTGCAGCTAGAATTGTAAAAGGGTTTGAAGAAGGGGAAGCCAAGGATATGGTCCCAATGAAAGTGGCTAATGATTAATGCAATATCCAGCACGTTATCTGCGAGTAATTTAATGCCTGCCTGCCGTATTCCTGTACCGGCGTCGAATAGCAACGCTGCGCTTTCCAACCTAATTTCCATGCATGAAGTATTGCCGCCGAAATGCTGATATTCAGGACCAGAAATGGGTGTAGAACCTCTTGTTCCCCAAAGTTTTATAGATTCCATTTCTTATACCACTTCTTTTAATTTGTTTAAGTGTCTTAAAGACGGCTTGTCTTCTGGAAGTTTAAGTAAACAGCTTTCAAAGCCTGCCTTAGCTGCTTCAGTATTGCCTTTCAAAAGCTGTGCGACAGCCTGCTGGTATTCCTGATTGATTGCGAGCTTTTTGTTCCTAACTTCTTCAGATTGGGCGTCAAGCACCTCGTAAAAGTCTACAAGCTCTTGTTTGCCGCGTACGCGCAGGCTGTCAAGATACCTAAAATGATAATTTGCCAGGTTGGCCAGCTTATGGTAGGTATTCCCTGTAATAATAATACCTGTGCCAAACTCTTTGTTGAGTTTTTCTGCCCTGGCGCTTAAATTGACCGAATCTCCAATCACTGTGGTCTGCAATCGATTGCCATCCCCAATGGTACCTAGGATGATTTTTCCCGTATTTAGACTGATGCCCATTTCTATTGCCTGAAAGCCTTTGCTAATCCTGTCCTGATTAAAGCCTATCAAGGCTTTCTGCATGTCAATGGCAGCGTTTACGGCGTCATCGGGATTGATAAAAATGGCCATGATCGCATCGCCGATAAATTTATCAATAAAGCCCTGATGGTTTGTAATAATCGGTCCCATTACGGAAAAATAGGCATTAATGAATTCAAAACTTTCTGTGCTTGTGTAGCTTTCACAGATAGCGGTAAATGAGCGGATATCAGAAAACATAATTGTAAGTTCTCTTTCAACATTACTTGAAAGCTGTACATAGCCTTCCCCGGCAGTCATTTCCTCCGCTTTTTTTTCTAAATTGACATTGACGATTTCCAGGAATTGATTGGGCACAAATTTATTAAAGAGAATAATTTTTTGTTCAAGTTTTTCATTTACCTCCTCAAGGGCAATGTTTTGCGCGGCCAGGGTTTTATCTTGATAATAGCTGCGAAGTGCTTCCTGGATGGTTAAGATGAGATCGTTTGGTTCCCATGGTTTGGAAAGATAGCGGTAAAGATTAGCTATGTTTACAGCCCGTCCGACTGCATCTGCATCGGCTTGGCCTGTCAGCATCACCTTGCGGATTTGCGGGTTTTTTTGATAGATTAACTTAAGCAGTTCATCCCCCTTCATTCCAGGCATGATGTAATCAGAAATAACAACAGGAACTTCTGCTCCTTCTTGAGAGAGTTCTTCAAGCAATTCAAGAGCGATTTGGCTATTTTCCGCTATTTCTACGCTATATTCTTTGTGAAACACCCTTGAAAGCTGTTCTTTAAGCCCTTCAAGTATGATGCGTTCATCATCTACGCATAAAATAATAGGTTTGGTCATAGTTTTTCTTCCGGCAATTGTTTGATTATAACTGGTAAATGTTCCATAGCTATGCGATAACCAAGATCAAGACACCCCTTATAAGATTTAAAGTCGAGCATTTCCAAACCCTCGGCATCAATTTCCAGCAGAAAATCTGCATCTTTGCACATTTGCAATTCATGTTTCTGACTGCCGATCACCAACGTATTTTGGATGATTTTGTAGATGGTAGGGATTTCAACTTGCTTTTCCTTTTCCAAAAAACGCTGATTATACTTGTGTTTTAAATAACCCCAGCCCGTTAAGGAGGGTTCTTCTAAAGGATAGTTATATACTGTTTCTTTGAAAGGATTACAAGTGACAGCAATAATTTTCCCTCCTGAAATTTTTTGGCGCAGAATATCTACAGGCAGATTATTTAACACCCCGCCATCGACCAACAGCTCGCCTCCAGGGCCTCGCATTGGCGGAAAGATGGCGGGCAGCGAGGTACTAGCCCTGACGGCTTTCCAAAGCAGCCCCTGGTCATGGATATGGGAAGATGCTTTCATCAAGTCTGTTGATACACAAAAAAATTGCCTCCACAAGTCTTCGATCATCTGTTCTTCGCCCATTATTTCTTTTAGCATGGCAGATAAATAACGGCCTGAACTTATCGATAGAAATGGGAAGGTATAGTTTGCTTCATACTTTTCGGCAAAGCGGCGCACAAGGTCCGTCTGCTGTTCCCAGGAAATTTCTTTAGCTGTAAGGGCAGCAAAAATAGCTCCAATACTAGTGCCAGCGACATAGTCAATAGGGATCTTCAATTCTTTAAAAGCCCTGACAACCCCGGGATATGATAAACCTTTGGCGCCCCCGCCGCTAAAGACAAGTCCTACAGTTTTACCAAGTATGCTGCGAGCTAGCTTGTACAAATCGGAAGGGGTATTTAAATCAAGGTGATGGTGGGCGCGCAGCATAAGCCGCTGATGGAGCCAGGTTTTGGTATTGCTTGCAAAGCGGGATTTATGTAAAAGGATGAGCTCTGTAAAGATTGCATTTTTTTCTTTTGAAGCTAGTTCGATTTCAATTTCATTTAGCATTGGGGAGCTGTCGGCTTCGCTGACTAGCATAATCCGGTCAGCTTGACGCAAACAACGCCAGGTCCAAGGCGTGAGGGTCGGGTCGGTTTCATATATGATGTAGCGGTAGTTGGATTCCTGCTGGTGTAGCCAAGCTATTAAGAAGTCATTGTCGCCATTGACGTCAGCTGAGCGGGCAAGGTCCCTGCCAAAAATTTTGCGGATAGTTTCAGGGCTGATGAAAAGGGTGAGGGCGTGCTGTTTGAGTTCATCTACCAAGGCTTTTGCAAAAAAATGGTATGAACTGTCATCGCTGCCTGCAGGGGCAATAACTACGGTTTTTACATTCGCTCCGGGAGTCATTGGCGGTTTCTTTTCCACCAGTTTTTTTACACACATTCTAGCTACAGAAAGAACCGTATCCGGACTTTTTTCAGCAAATTTATCAAAGGCTTCTTTAGTTAGTTTGACCAGAATGCTGTCCCGCATAGCCTGCACATTTGCGCTCCTTGGCTGATTGAGCAGCAGGGCGATTTCACCGACAAGCTGGCCCGGAGAAACTTCGCCGACTACTATTTCTGCAACTTCCCCGCCCTCTGCTTTTTGCTCGATAAAGACCCGGAGCCTGCCGTACATAACCAAATACATGCAGTCGCCGATCTCATGCTGCTTAATAAGGGACTCGCCGCCATTGAGGGAAATTAAACTCATCTTAGCGGCGAGCTCCCGCAAAAGGGGATAAGGAATAGACTGAAAAATCTCGGCCTTTGATAAAAAGGCCACAATATCATCAAGTTTTTCTTCAGTGATTGGGTGTTCCATATGCTTCTTCTCAAATTTAACCTGCATGCCGCCGCCAGATCCAGGACTAAGCAGCTGCCTTTTGTTGGTCTATAGGCAATTCCACTCTAAATACTGTGTGTCCTGGTTCTGATGTAAAACTCATTGTACCGCCATGGGCTTCAATAATTTGCTTTGATATACTTAAACCTAGACCAGAGCCTTCGCCTCGCGATTTTGTTGTGAAAAATGGCTTAAAGATTTTTTCTTGAACCTCCATGGGAATGCCTTTGCCAGAGTCATGGATTTCGATTACGACTTTGCTGTCTGCCTGCTTAAAAAACACCTCCAAAATGCCTTGCTGGTTCATAGCTTGTATGGCATTGTGGATAAGGTTTGTCCATACCTGATTGATTTCATCAATTCGGCAATAAACTGGTGGAATTTCATCATAGTGTTTAATTAGTTGTATGTCTCGCAGTAAGTGATTGTAGAGTGTAAGTACAGTATCCATGCCTGCTTCAATATCATTTGCCTGATAATTTTCAGCATGGCCTTTATGCACATAGGTTTTTAAGGCAAAAATAATTTTAGCAGCGCGTTCCACTGCAGTAAGGCTGTTTTGATTATTTTTAATTAAAGAAACTAAGTTCTTTAAAAAAAATAATAAAGGATCGGCGGTCTCGCCAAGTTGCATAATCTTGGCAGCAAATGTCTCTCCAAGGCCAATATTGACCAGCAATTCCGCTTTTGCTTCTGCATCAGGTATATTGTCTTCTTCCAACTTGGCTGTCAGAGCCTTGCGCATGGCCCGTTCTTCTTTTGAAGAAAGCGGTTGGCTGGTCAGCGAGGCGGTGTAGAGTTCTTCAAGGATTTGCAATCTCTCTAATGTCATAATAGGCAATATCATTCTAATTTTATTTAAGAGCTCTTGTATGGCAGCTAAAGAGTTGGTTGTGCAGGTTTTTACTACGCCAAGGGGAGTATTAATTTCATGGGCGATCCCCGCAATGAGCTGGCCAAGAGCCGCCAATTTTTCAGATTCCACCAGCTGCGACTGCGTTGTCTTTAAAGTGGTTAGGGTGGTGGCTAATTCGTGATTTTTGTCGCTCAACTCCTGTGTGCGCTGCGCCACTTTTTCTTCCAGTTTTGCATAGAAAGAAGCATTTTCTATCGAAATGGCAATTTGAGTTGAAAGAAGGCGGAGCAGGGTTGTACGTTCGGCGGTAAAAGTCCCGGCGGTTAAAGAGTTTTCAAGATAAAGAAGGCCTGTTAGACGTCCCTGATAGCTTAAGGGAAGGCATAAGATGGAGCGCACTTTATGTTCAGCAATATAGGGGTCTTTTGTAAACAAGCCGCTCTGGCAAGCATCATCCAGCAAGACCTCCTGCGAGCTTCGCATAACGTAATGGATCACAGATTGGCTCATTTGCCCGCTTTTTTCAGCCAGAGGAATATTGCTTAAATGGAGCTGTTCTTCTTCTTTATTTAATTCCGCTACAACAGACAAGTTATTGTCCTTATTGAGCAGCAGGATAGCTTTTTCTGCCCCCGATTCAAGCATTACAAGGTGCATAAGTTTATTAACCAGCCGCTCCAATACAATTTCCTCGGAGAGAATCTGTGAAGACTTGATGAAGGCAGGCAGTGTAATGTGTGCTTGAGATTTAACGGTAGTGTCTGTTGTCGAAACCGTAGTCGCTTTTGCAGTTGAAGAACTTGCTTGTTCAGTAAGAAATGGAGCTTCTTTGTACAGCTGCTGCACTTTAATTTCGCATCCCCAATTTTTATAAGCATCGCATGCCTCCCTAATGAGGTCTGCATAAGCTCCGGATTTACCCTCCAACTTGTTTAATTTTGCGGCTTGCTCGCATGCTAAAGCTAGCAGCATATAGCTATGCTGCTCTTTTGCTTCCTGAATTGCCAATAAGCTTTCTTTAATTGCTTGGCCGCGTTTATTTTGTGCGGCAGCCAATTCAGCCCGTAAGAGCGCAAGCGCTGCATTAAAATTGATGGGGCAAGCTTCTGCCAGGCGCTCTAAGATTTTTTGAATATTTTGCAGTCTTTTATTAGGGTTCCTTGCAGACTCATGAGCCATGCACAAGCCGCCAAACAAAATTAGAAAAAACCAATGGTATTCTAGAGTGAAGAATCCTTCATTTTCTGCAAAAGTTTCATCAGCAAGTTTTGCTCCGGCGCTATATTCTCCGCGCAGGGCATGTAGAATTACAGCATAAGTTTTGTTTCCAAATTGAAATAAAGGAAGTTTTTGAGTCTCCACCCATGCTTCATTAAAGTGGTCTGGATCAGGGGACCAAGTGAAATCTTGGGGGGCTTGCAATTCTTCTTTGCCTTGAAACACCCGGCTAAGATGACGAACCCTTAAGATACCGCACAAGGCTCCGGTATTCATAGTTTTGTAATGTTGAATCAGCACTTGGTCGCAATAAGCTTCAATATCTGCAACTGGATAACCTGCGGTAAGGCTTATGAATGATTTAATGAAATGCAAGGGCCCTGAAAAAGCCCAGGCATGACCTAAGGCCTTGCCTATGGTAATTTGCTGCTGCACCTTATATAAGACATTGGCAAATGACTCGCCTAAGCTAGCTACTCTGGAAAGATAAAAGGCAGCGGCAATATAAGCCGGCGCTTCCTGCTCAAGTTCTTTCGCAATGGAAAATGCAATCTTGCCGACTTCGAAAGCTTGCTTGTACTGATAGAAGGGATGGCGGGTAAGACCCACAGCAAAGCCTATCAATCCAATCGGCGAAGAGGGAAAGAGCCCCTTTTTTAGGGTAAATTGAAGAATCCTGAGGGAAACTTTGGGTGCGTCCTCGCTATTGGTAAAGAAGGATATGACTGCCAGCCTATTGTAAATTTCAGCCATAAGTTTATTTTTTTCACCCTCGGCTTTAGGCAGTTTGGCAATAGCAGCTGTACCTTTGAAAAACAACTGCACCCGCAGCCATAGAAACTGGAGAATTAATTGAAGCCTGCCCATATTTATTTTAGGCGCGTCGCAATACAGCAAGGCTCTTTTTCCCAATTCCATACACTCGGAGAGATTGCTCTGTGCAAAGTAGGGGTCAATTTTTAGGCTGATGACAGTCGCTTTATCTAAGCGTTTATTAAGAAAAGGATAAATCTGATCGAGCAAATCAATGGCCTGTTGCGAAAGGCCATTTAAATAATAGGCATTTGCAAGTTGGGTAAATGCTTTAAACGCAAGCGAATAATTCTTTTTCCAACACCTGGTTGTCAGCAATTGCGTTGCTTGTTGCAGGTAATGCTGGGCGGTGGCAAATGCTGTCATCTTTAAAGCTTTTTCACCCGCTTTAATATTTAATGTAGCAAGCCGTTCCAATTCATCCCAGGTTAAACCGTGGGTGCTATAGTTTAAATGGTTGACAATGTCTTGAATATTTTCATCCTGCTCTTGTTTCTTCTGTTTAAGCAGTGTTCTGCCGACAGTGCGATGCAGGCTGGCTCGCTGTTCTTCACTTAATGTTAGATACGCTGCTTGCTGAATTCTATCGTGATTAAATTGAAACGCTAAATCATTTAAGTTTTCGGGGAGAGAGTTCATAAAGAGGTTGGGTGAAAGAGAATGTATATAGTCGGCGTTAATGGCCTCATATAAGTGGCTTAAAAGCACTTTAGGGTCTTTTTCAGTGACCATTTGCAGAATGAGAAATTGGAACCGGCTGCCGATTACAGCAGCAGTACGTAAAATATCCTGGGTTTCCAAAGGCAGGAGCTTTAGCTGCTGTTCAAGAAGAGTTGCCACATGTTCTGTTACAGGCATTTGTTCAATGCGTTTCAGGTCTATGTCCCATTGGTTTTTACGGCTGTCAAAAAAAATCCCTCCCTCTAAATGCAAGCTTTTCAGCATATATTGAATGTAGAGGGGGTTGCCTTTGGTCTTTTTCAGTAATTGTTCGCCTAAAATTTCCACTTTTTCTTTGTCTAAGCGTAGAGTTGTGGCAATGAGCTGATTGACCGCCTGTAAATCGATAGGTTTTAACTCTAAATTTAGAAACAAAGGGTCGATTTCGGTTAACTTAGCTAAAGTTTCACTAAGCGGATGGCCCTCGCCTATCTCTTCGCTCCTGTAGGCGCTTACAATAATCAGATGGTTAAGGCTAGGTTCTGAAGACAATCGGAGTAACAATTTAAGCGAAGGCTGGTCTGCCCATTGCAAGTCGTCTAAAAATAAAAATAGAGGCATTTGCGGAGCGGTGAATGCCTTAAAAAAATTGAGAAGGACACGGTTGAAGCGCGCTTCACTCTCCGCGGAACCTAGCTCCTTCGGTTCCGGTTGCTTCCCTATAATCATTTCAAGGGACGGTAAAAACTCCGTTAACACTCCCGCCTCATGATCTAGGTATTCCTGCAATCGTTTACGCCAAAAATCCAAGGTGAGCTCATCTAAGGTGATTACCTGTTTTATTAAATTTTCAAAAGCTTGAATAAATGCAAAGTAAGAGATATTGGTCTTTAACTGTTCAAATTTACCCTTGATAAAATACCCTTCATTTACAATTATCCGTTTGCCGACTTCTTGGATGACACTAGTTTTACCAATCCCTGAGGGCCCGGAAAGTAGTGCTAAACCGACGCCAACCTGGCTTTGCTGTGTCAGGAAATCTGTAAGGGTGATAATTTCCTGTTCCCTGCCAAAAACGGCATCAGGTAATTTAAAGTGGTCGTATGCATCGAGTTTACCCGCCTCAAAGCCTTTTAATTTTTCGGGATCTAATTGTTGGTCCAGGCAGTAAACTAAATCATTAGCAATGCCCAAAGCGCTTTGATACCTTTTTTCAGGGTCTTTTTTCAGGCATTTCATCACAATGGCAGATAAGGCAGCAGGCAGGCTAGGGCAAATAGCGGAAGGATTCTTAGGCAGCACTGCTATATGCTGGTAAAGTAATTCTTGTATATCTTCAGTTTGAAAAGGGAGCACATCAGTAAACATCTGGTAAAGCATGACCCCTAGCGAATAGATATCAGTTCTATAATCAACCGGATGATTTACCCTTCCTGTCTGCTCTGGGGATATATAGGCCAAGGAGCCTATTAAGGCACCTTCTACGGGAGCAGTTTGAAATTCTTTTGTGATAAGTGAAGAGATGCCAAAGTCAATGAGTTTTATGTCGCTAGGAGAAGAGCCGACCAGGACGTTTTGCGGTTTTATATCGCGGTGAATAATGTGTTTTTGATGGAGTTCTGCAATCCCTTGTGCAATGGCAATTGCAGTAGCTGCAAGTTCTGCCAGAGATAAGGTATGCTCTTCTAAAACTTTTTGCAGGGATTTACCTTGAAAATACTCTTGGATGAGAACCCATTCTCCCTCGTGCGTGATAAGATCTACAGCTTTAATTATTTTATCGGATTGAATATTCCTCAGAATTTCCCATTCTTGCTTTAACTTAGCAATCTCTTGAGGGGTAGCAGCCTCCCGCTTTAGGATTTTTGCGATTACGTCTTTATCAAGGTATGTGGAAGCAAAAACCCTATAGCTTCTTCCCTCATAAATTTTATGATTGTGAGTAAGTGGCATAAATCCTCCAAGTTTTATCCATATGCAAGATCTATGCCGCTATTGTCAATTCAGTCTTAATTCATCTCGTTTCTTCAACTCACTGATGTCTTGCCCTTTTTGCCTGTTGAATTGTTAAATCCGTGACTGGGTTTAGTTGCATTGATTGCGGACGCGGGGCAATAGGGCTTATGTCAGATCTTGGCAGGACATAAGAGCTTGTGTGCCTGTATATGCGGGATGAAGATGATTTAATTCCTGAAATCCAGCTTAGCCATTCTAAATCACTGTTAAAATTAATTATTTTTTTACCTAAGCGGATTTTAATTTTCTCCAGGATTGATTGTATTTGGGTCTGTTCTTGATTTTTTTTTGCTTCCGCCTGGGTTTTCTTTAACTCTAAAAAAATTTGATAAAGCTGCCCTTTTGCTTGAATGCGAATGGATTCATAAATTGTCTTTTCAATTATGGATAGAAGCTCCATAGATTTAGCCTCCCAAATAGCCCAACGAATTTTTTTTATCGCTATTTGTTTTTTGCCAGGAATTAGCTGGGTCGTGATTTTTTTTACTTTTGAGAGCGCGCTGCTTGCCTTTGTGGGTTTTACGGCTTCAAAAACAGCAATCGATTTCAGGTTTGCTTTTACAGCTGACGGTATTTGTGCAGCTTCAGATGCTGGAGGCGGGGCGGATGTTTTTGGAGGCGCTTTAATTTCAGCTAATCGACGCAACGCTTCTCTTGCAAGCTTTTCAGAGGGTGAATTAAGGGCGATGGCGGTCAGGCTTTGTATGGCAAAATAACTAAAATGCCAACTGTTTTTGGCAAGGGCCTCCTGAATGAAATCCAGCATCATGCTTAAGGTTAGGTCCAGAAGCTCTTCCGGTTCCCCGTTTGCACAAGCCTGCTCCAGGCAGTCGCGAAACGCCTCTACGATAAATGCATCTAGATGCCAGTTATCCGTTAATCCTGATACAGCCTTTGCAATAGTATTTTTGAGTTGGATAAATGATTCGCGAATTTGCTGATAATTTTCGGCTTTTGCTCCTGTTCCCATACCTAAAAGGCCATCAAAAAATAAAATGTAGGGAAGCGATCTGCTTTCATTGCTTTTGGCTTTATTCAGACTATATCTCGCATAAAGACCTGCTACTATTTCTGCACGTTGGTTGCGACTGACAGTAAATTTGCGGCCCAAGCCGTAGATTGTTTTATTTTTCAAATCAGCATTCATCAGGTTAAGCAGGTAATTGCCAGTCTGATCGTTTCTTCTATGAAAATAACGCAAAATTAAATCAGCTATATTGCCATAGATCTTGTATAGAAGGATTTGAGTGTCGGGGCTGGCAATTGAAAAGCTATGCTCGGTGATAGAATCCAGCATTAGATCCAAAATTTCATAGAGATTGCTTGCGCAATGGTCGAAGAGAGTCAGATCATGCCTGATTTTTAACAGGATTTGGTTAAAATTAGATGCAGCTTCAGCGAGAAAGTCCGGATGATGAACTCCAACTAAGATGGCAGAGTCGTGAAGGGCCTTATAAAGATCGACAGCAATTTTGCCGTCAGGGTCGGGTTCTATCCCCCCATAATATACAGCTTCGCGAATGTATTTTTTAATCAGCTCTGAGTCTTCACGGCTAGTTGTCTCGTTATAATTCTTTATGAATTGAGAAGAGAGTTCTTTATCAGGCGCCAATAGGGTATTGAGTAAAGCTACCGGATCAGATTGACAGTGGCATGGATGAGTATCTGGCTCTAGGCTGGACTTTATTTTTGAGAAATTTGGGGCAAATTCTAAAGCATTAGCAGCAACAGGCAAACTTGTTTCCATAATACCTCCAATGGAAATTAGAGATACTTGCAAAACTGTTCACAATCTTATTTTGCAAGAACCTCAAGTGGTAACTGTTTTTCTTTCCATGCGTTCATACCTCCTTTTATGTTACAAATAGTGAACCCTTTATCTTCCAATATTGAAGCGGCGATAGAAGCCCTGCTGCCGCTTCCGCAAATGACAGCAATTGGTTTATCCTTGGGCAGCATAGCTAGAGAGTCTTTAATTGCTTCAAAAGGAATGTTTTTCGAGTCAGCAATATGCTCCTGGCGCCATTCGTCTTGGCTGCGGACATCAATTAAATAAAAGTCGTTAAGTTTATCAAAGAGTTCCTCTGGGGCAATCAGGTTGAAACTCCTATCTTCATTTGCTAACTCTTTCGCCTGGTATTTCCAGCAATATATAGAAGCTATTCCAATTAAGTGAAGATCGTGTACTGCTTTGGCGCATTGGCTGTCTGAGTTATGAATAAGCAGTAAAGGGCGTTTTTCAGCAGCATCATAAAGGTTCATAAACCAGTTAGAAAAATGCGGTTTAAAAGGAATGTTTAAGGCGCCTGGCAGAAAGCTGTTAGCAAATTCTTCCGGCGCTCTAATATCAACAAGGAAATAATCCTTAAAATTTATGGGGCTGCGTAAGATAATAGGCTGTCCTGCATGCGGCTGGGGGGTTAAATTGTTCCGTTTTATTGCGGACAGATAGGATGCCGGTTTAGTTTGGTCTTGCAGAAGTTGCTGGCACCAAATGCTTTTTTCTTTCTGCGCAAAATAAGGGTTCATTCTGCGTTCTTGCCCTAAGGTGGATGAAGATGCTTTGGCAATAGCCTTGCCGCAAATGGACCCGGCGCCATGGGCCGGTAAAAGAATCAAATGATCCGGCAGTTCCTTGGTTCTAATAAAAAGGCTGTCAAACTGGTCTTCTGCCAGCTTGGCTGCGCTTTTGCTTCCCAATAGATCAGGCCGGCCTACCGAGCCTATTAGAATAAAGTCTCCGCTAAACATTGTGCTTAAAACAAATTGGCCATGCTCTTTTTCATAAAGCAGCCAACTAAGATGTTCAGGAGTATGCCCTGGGGTATGAAAAGCTTCCAATTTCCCTTCCGGGAAATCAATAGCAAACCCATTTTCAGCTGCAATAGTGGCATAGCTTGGCAACCACTCTTTCCCTCCGAGGGCTGAGCAGACAATTTCAGGTTTAGGCGTAATTTTCTCCCTTAGCAAAGCGCACCCTGACAAAAAATCGGCATGGACATGCGTTTCAAGCAAATGGGTAACTGTCAGGCCGTGTTCTTTAGCTATTTGCATAAAACGCCCGCTATCAATGGTTGGGTCGATAATTACGCATTGCCTATTCTGCTCGGACCAGAGCATGTAGCTAAAAATTGCTAAGCCTTCTCCATACATTTGCTCAATATGCATAGCTAACTCTTGGTTTATTAGAATAATCAGGGGTATGATTTTTGTGTAGCCTGTTAAGAATTATCCTTCAAGGTTTTTCTGTCATCGAGGCATGAACATTGTAGAGTTTTTGCATAACTAATTTTCGTGCCCGTGCGTGCCCGAAAATTAGGTTATGCAAGAAGCCTATTGAAGATTTAAATTTGTTTATAAATATTAGATTTTTTTAAATTATTGATTTTTATTATAATATTTATTATTATATTTTTAGAATGTTATTTATAATTTATATTTAGTAAACAATTATAGGAGATGAAAGTTTTATGGAGTATGGTTCAGTTGCTAACCTTAATAGAGATTTTGTAAATTCTATTGCTAGTGTGGAAAGATACAGTGATGCAGCTTGTTTTGGGGAAGTGAGAGGTAAAATAAGCGCGATTCATATTAGTCATGGTGAGATTGCTAATGATGATATGAATGGCCTGACAGACAAGATCCTTTCAATTTCAAATGCAATTATAAAACAAGAATATGGGAATGATTTTGACATTACTAACATTGATACTTTGCAAGAACAAACGAAAAGTAAACTTAATAAAATTACAGAAGGTAAGGAGACGTTTAGTATTCGTTTGTATGCCCATAATCCTAATACACCAAATATAGAACGCAGTCTCATGATCTATATTGATCCTAAAAAAATCTCTCCACAATTAAATCTAGGTCTAAATGTTACTAGTCAAGCGCCATCCCGCAATGAAAATGGAACAGCTTTTCCTACTCTATCAAGTCGAGGTAGGCGAGCACCATCCCGCGATGAAAATGGAACAGCTTTTCCTACTCTACCAAGTCAAGATAGGCGAGCACCATCCCGCAATGAAAATGGAACAACTATAGATTCAACGCGAAATGCTAATAATCAAGCACTTGACAATATAAATAGAGTAGCTCCTGCTAATAGAGTGACTCTAGGTGGAATCGTAGTGAACACGATGAAGCTCGTGGGTGTAATATCCGTCATTGCAGTCATAGTTTTCGAATCTCTCCTGGCTAATCACCAAAGTAGGCACTAATTCTCCAAATAACGCCGCTGATTCATAAGGTATGCCGCTGGCATAGCCAGCGGCATACCTATAAACAATTTTCAATGCACTAGGTTGGCTAAAGAGTTCCAGCTGTTTTCAAGGCCATTTACCGCGATAAAGACTTGAGCCACTTTAAACGCTAACCAGACAATTAACATGGTATTTACTGCAATCATGCCTGTCATAGCGAGGGCTACAATACCGTTATTAATTGCATGGCCAATAATAGAGGGGGCTATAGAGCCTGTCTCCTCTTTCAAGCAGCAGTAGCCAATTCCGCTTATGGCGGCTTGGGAAGACTGCACAATTCTTTCAATAAGCTTATGCGGATTTATCATGTGGGCAGCGCCAAATAAGATTCCGACTAGCGCCACTCTAAATATTTTCTGTTCCTGCAGCCTTTTGGGCGTAGCTATCAAAGAGACAGGCTTGTCATTATAGGAGGCTTCAATAGAATTGCGCATAGCCTGGCAGCGTTCAACCAAAGGCTGCAAAAGTCCGCGGAAGGTGATTTCCTCCAGCATGGGTGCCCCGACAATCAAAGTGAAAGTAGCAGCGCTGCCCATAAATACCAGTTGATTCACTTTCACGAGCACCGCATATACCGTCCCTACTGAAAACGCTTCCCTGACTAACCAGGGCGTGTTGCGCCATTGTTTTAGCATAGGCTCGAAGGTACTCTCAGTAGTTTTAGTTTTTTCTAATGGTTGGGAAGGGATGCTAGTAACGACCATGGCAACTGTTCCTTAATAAAATTAACAAAAGAGCAATTATGATTGTAGTTTGTTAAGAAAAGATAAATTCTTTAAAATATATGATAGTTGGCTTGTTTTTATTTTAGTAAAGATGTGTTGAACATCCAATCAGATAATGTGTGCTTGGTATTTTCTAAGCCAGCACAGCTTATTACCATTAAGGCCACACGATAGATAGCAAAACAAGTGTAGCCCACTGTAAGGGAAACCGCGCCAACATACATCACTACAGCAATAGTATTGTTAATTGCGTGGGCAATCACACAGGGGATAAGCGAGCCTGTTTCTTCCTTCATGAGGGCAGTATTAAAGCCTAAGAAAGTTGTGTGTACCGCTTGAAGAATTCGTTGAGCAAGAGAATAAGGATTCGTTAAGTGAGCGGCGCCAAACATAATCCCTACGATTGCCACTCTAAATATTTTTTGATCTGTTAGTTGCTTGGAGGTCTTTACCTTGCACCTGTTTAATAATTTCTGAATATCTTTTACGACATCTTGAACAAGTCCGCGAAACGTTATTTCTTCCAGAAAGGGTGCCAACACAATAATTGGAATGGCAGCAGGGAGGCTGCTAAAAAAAAACGTAGTCAACTTAGTCATAACTACGCCCAAAGTAGAAAGGCCTGCCAGCTCTTTTACCAAAAATGGAGCGGCATCCCATTGTTTTTGCAGGCTCCCTATCGCATTTGGAGCATAGTCCTTAGGTGTTATATAAGCGGGAGAAGAGTCTCTAGAAGGCGCCTGAAATATAAACATTGTGAATCTCTTAATATATGACCGATCATTTTATTAGCTGCTATCGTAGCTTTACATCATTAAGATTGCATAAAAAAAGGACATAAAGACTCACTCTTACTCTCTTTGTTTTGTGCGTAAATCATTGACTTTCATTCTTTTTATGCTTAGCTAAATAAATTTCTCTCAAAAAATAATTTGTCAAAAAATATTTGAATAGATCATGGTAAGCCTTAAGGAAAAGTACGTAAAAGCAGCTAGTGCTGCTGACGCCAATTCTCCGGACGCAAGGTATGTTTGGAGGATGCTTTAAGATCTACAAAATATAACATTTCGAAAGGGAGATGATTATGAAAAGATTTTTAATTCTATGCGCAATGGTTTTGGGCGTGTTTGTTGCTCAATCAGCATTTGCTCAACAAGCTCAAGGCTACCAGTGTTGTCCAGTTGCTGATCAGCCATGCAATGATTGCTGGTGCCTGATGTGCCACTATGAGCCATGCTACTACAACGATTGGAGATGTGTTGAAGAGCCTGTAATGTGCAAAAAACAGTGCTGCCGCTATGTGCCAAAATATTATGAAGTACAAAGATGCCGTTATGTTCCTCAAATGTACTGCGAAACAGTTTGCCGCAATGAGCCAGAGTACTACTGCGTAGATGAGTGCAACTACCAGAAAAAATGGGTTTGCGACAAGAAATGCCAGTACGTGCCAAAATACTACTACAAGCATGTATGCGGCAACAACAACTGCACAACACCATGCCCACAAAATCAGTAATATCAATAGTAATTTGATAGACTGCTAAATGGTAAAAGCGGGCTTATGCCCGCTTTTTTTTATCAATAGGTAAAGATCATATGTGGGTATTAATAAGTATTTATGTATTAGGTCTAGTCGCTTTTGCAATCCATTGGTATTTATTGCATCATTGCCAAAAAACGCGTAAAAAATTCATCGAAACCTTCCTTTTATACCAAATTGTATTCAGCCTGGGGCTGACTAGCTGGCTTGCAGCCCTAGCCCTCTATATTAGGCCTGACTATGTAGCCTCCTATACAGGATGGCCGGGATGTCCTTTTCAAATCCAGCTGGGGAATGTAAATCTTGGTTATGGCATTTTAGGCATACTTTCCATCTGGTTTAGAGGAAATTTCTGGTCTGCAACCATTATCGGATTTTCAGTATGGATACTTGGAGATGCCGTTCATCACATCATTGACAGTATTAGAACAAACAATTTTTCTGCCGGAAATATAGGCGTGCCATTAATCACTGACATAGTCGTGCCTGTTGTCTTGCTGTATCTGCTGTTTTTATATAAGACATCCAATATTCGCAGCGACTGTATTTACGAGCGTGTGCCGTTTGATCAATAAACAATAAAACTGAGGTAGGCTATGAGGCCCATCTGGTCAGGAGCATTAAGCTTCGGTTTAATTAATATTCCCATTCAACTCTACTCAGGAACAACAGATCGGGGCTTAAGCTTCGATATGCTGCACAAAAAAGATCTCTCTCCAATTCGCTTTGCAAGGATGTGCAAAGCAGAGGAAAAAGAAGTGCCTTGGGAAGAAATTGTGAAGGGCTATGAATATGAAAAAGGTGAGTACATCGTATTGACTGAAGAAGATTTTGTAAAAGCAAGTCCAAAACGTACCAAAACATTGGAAATCAGCTGTTTTTGCGATGAAGCCGAAATTGACAGCATGCTTTTTGAGAAACCATATTTTTTAGAGCCCGGTAAAAATGCCGGAAAAACATATCTTTTGCTAAATGAAGCTCTAAAGAAGGCCGGGAAGGTTGCAATAGCCACATATGTGCTCCATACCAAAGCTCATGTAGGCATGATTAAGCCCCATGGACGCGGCCTTATTTTAAATCAGCTTAGATTTGAAAGTGAATTAAAGAAGTTTGAGGAAATCGAGCTTCCTGTCGCCAAAATATTGCCTAAGGAATTGGAAACCGCCATAAAATTGATTGACCAGTTAACAGAGTCTTTTGATGCAAGCCAGTATAAGGATACCTATACCGATGATGTAAAAGCATTAATAGAAGAAAAACTTGATAAAAAACCGCGGAGAAAAAAAACTGCTGCTGAAGAGGTGCAAGAATTTACCCCTGTAGAAGATATTATGAGCAAGCTAAAAGCCAGCTTGGATAAATATAAGGCAAAACCAAAGGTGCGCAGGCCTAGAGGCAGGGCCGGATCAGGGACTAAGGCATGAGCTTAACTACTTACAAAAACAAACGCAGATTCAACGAAACACCGGAGCCGAAACCCAAAAGACCAAAAGCCGGGCAAACTCTCAAGTTTGTCATTCAAAAACATGCAGCAAGTCATCTCCATTATGATTTTCGGCTTGAACTTGACGGGGTATTAAAAAGCTGGGCTGTGCCTAAAGGCCCATCATTAGATCCAAGTATTAAGCGCTTAGCTATTCAAGTGGAAGATCATCCTTATGATTATGGTTCTTTTGAAGGTACAATCCCTAAAGGCAATTATGGGGCTGGTCAAGTCATCATTTGGGATCATGGCACATACACCGTGAGTGAAGGCTCAAAAAAAGAGCAGGAAAGTCTTATCAGAGAGCAACTTGAAAAAGGGGATTTGAAATTTACCCTTAATGGAAAAAAATTAAAGGGACGTTTTGCTCTAGTGAAAATTAAGAGCGAGCCGTCAGGCAAGCAATGGCTGTTGATAAAAAAAAGCGATGAATTTCAAAGCACAGAAGATGTCACAAAACTAGGGGAATCAGTTGTTTCTGGCCGAGAGATTCTATCCGACTATGAAGAGGAAGCTCCAAAGTCTGCTATGCCGCACCGCATAAAACCAATGCTAGCCTATCTTGTAGAAAAGCCGTTTAATAAAAAAGACTGGTTATATGAGGTTAAATGGGATGGATACCGGGCCATTGCCGAGATCGCAAATAGCCAGGTGCATATTTACTCGCGTAATTTTCTTTCATTCAATGAAAGCTTCCGGGCTATGGTGTCTTGCTTAGAGCAGTTGCCCGGCAAAATGGTGCTGGATGGGGAATTAATAGTTTTAGATAAACAAGGCCGTTCCAGATTTCAGCTTTTACAGAATTATTTAAATGACAAAAAAAATGAATCCAGTTTGCGCTATATCGTCTTTGACATTTTGTATTATGAGGGCAGGGACTTGAGGGAATTGCCTTTAGTAGCAAGAAAGCAAATTTTGCAAAATATCATTTCCAAAGCTAATCTGCCCTGTATCATTTATAGCGACCATGTAGAGGAAGAAGGAATAAAGTTTTTCCAGAAAGCTGTTAAAGAAGGGCTTGAAGGAATAATTGCTAAAGATGGGCAAAGCCGATATGTCTCAAGCCGCAGCAAAAGCTGGTTGAAGATCAAAGCGCATCAGGAGCAAGAAGTGATCATTTGCGGTTTTACACAACCTAGAGGGGGAAGAAAACATATTGGAGCATTAGTCGTAGGGGTGCATAAAGACGGAAAACTCGAGTACGCCGGACATGTCGGGGGCGGACTTGATAGTCGGATGCTCAAACAGCTTTATGAGCTTTTAGAACCAATAGAGATCAAAGAATCTCCTTTTGCCCATAAAGTAAAGACGAATACGCCGGTGACTTGGGTAAAACCTAAATATGTATGCCAGGTTGGATATCAGGAATTAACTGACGAGGGCATCATGCGTATTCCTGTTTTTAAAGGTATGCGCGAAGACAAGCCCGTAGAAAAAGTCGCCTTAGAGGAGCCTGTCGCCCCCCCATTGCTGGAGGAAAAGCCTGGTTCACGCAAGCAGGTAAAAAAAGAGCATAAATCTCTTGAAGAAATAGGTTCCAATCTCGAAAAAATTTTCTGGCCAGAGGAAAAAATCACTAAAGGAGATCTATTGCGTTATTATGAAGCCATTGCACCTGTGATGCTGCCGCACTTAAAGGATCGTCCCATTGTAATGCATCGCTATCCCGGCGGGATAGCTGCCGAAGGTTTTTATAACAAAGATGCCCCAAGCTTTATTCCAAATTGGATCCGCACAGTAAAGGTGGAGCATTCTGAAAAAACGATTTCCTATATTTTAATCGAAAATGTAGAGTCTCTGCTTTATGTAGTGAATCTGGCTTCCATTGAGATACACCCTTTCCTTAGCCGGTATACACATTTAGATGATCCTGATTTTTTAGTACTGGATATTGATCCGGGCAAGCTTGCCTTTGAACATGTTATTGAGGCCTCTAAAGAAGTGCACAAGATTCTAGAAAGTTTAAAACTTCCCCATAGCTTTAAAACATCCGGCAAAAAGGGGATGCATATTTACATACCCTTGCATGCTAAGTACCGCTATGAGGACGTGGAGAATTTTGCCAAACTATTGGCGAATGTCATTCATGAAATTATTCCGGAGACAACGAGTGTGATCCGGGACCCTAAAAAACGGGAAGATAAGATCTATTTAGATTATCTGCAGAACAGTCCCACAAAAATGGTAGTGGCTCCCTATTCTGCGAGAGCTATAGAAGGGGCCCGCGTGTCAACTCCCATTGACGTTAAAGAATTGCGCAAAGGCTTGGACCCCAGGCAGTTTACTATTAAGACAGTCCCTGGCAGAGTACAGAAAAAAGGCGATCTTTTCCAAAAAGTGTTCGGAGCCGGCATCGACTTTGCAAAAGCCATCAAAGCCATCGAGAAACTCCGCTAACAAATTTAAACCCAGAGGAGAAGTAAAAGGCAAAAAACTGTAGAGTTTTGTCTTTTACTGTTGTTTGAAGAGGGGGCGGGGTTGCTCATGGACATATTGGGCAACGTCATAGGCTTCCTCAACTGTTAATACGGGATTTTGATAGGGCATATTGTTGTAAATGAAGCTGGCAAACTTATGGATATTATTCATGCCGGCAGCATCATTATAGGAGCGCTCTCCCCAAACTGCAGGATAGCTTAGATCATGCTCCCGTTTTTGCCCCTCTCCATTTTTTCCATGGCACATGGAGCATTTTTCCTGGTAGATCTGCTCGCCTCTGGTTTTATCTGGCTGATGCTCGAGGCGCAGTTTTTTTAAGCCTATCCAGGGAACTTGTGCGGAAGGTGCGACATCCCTTGAAATCCACTCCATATAGCTAAGAAAGGCTAGCATTTCAGCGCTGTTTTCATTTAGCGGGACGCCATTCATGCTGCGCATAAAACAGCCATTGATTCTATCAGCCAAAGTATACTTGCTGCCATCTTCATTTACGGCAGGGTATTCATTAGTTACCCCTACCAAAGAGATGCCCCCATTTTTCCCGCCATAAGTGTTGCCGCCGGAAAAATGGCAGTTTGAGCAATCCAAATTGTTGCCGACATTATCAGGAAGTTCCTTTTGCGTTTGCAGCATGAGGCGGGAGCCGCGCACCACTGAATCTTTAATGGCTTTTGGAGCCATTTGCGGGTCGAGTAGTTGAAAGCGCTGAGATGCAGGTAAGAATTGGTCTGTATAAGCTTTGCGTTCAGCCTCAAATTTTCCAAACCATTCTTTTTTATCTTGCTCAAAACGCACCATCCAGGCATTTGTTTGCCTCCAACAGAGCAGCAAGGCAATACTTAGCAAGCAGATTAGCATAATGGCAAAGATGATCGGCAAGCGGCTGCGCATAGCTAGACTCTGTATAAATAGATTTTTGTATGAAAGAAGTCATCTATTTCAAGCACTTTTTCAGGCTGCCAATTGGGCAAGGCAAATGTATTGCTGGCAATGAGAGTTCCCGGTTTTAGCTCATGTTTGAATTTAACGCTCAGCCGTTCCATGGCCTTTGGAAATAGATAGCAAACTATCAGGGCCGCGTCCTGGAGTTCTTTGCCGTAAAAATCCGCATATTTTAATTCGAGATTAGGGCATGAAGAGCATATAAGGAAGCATTTAGAAGTTCCGTAGACAATAGGGGAATTTTCATAGCCAATGACATTCGAGTCCGGGTAGCGCCTTGCAAGAGTGAGGGCCAAGCCTCCCCAGCCGGAGCCTAATTCATAGATTGTCCCTTCAAGTTTTTCAGGCAGAAGTTTTAGCAATTGCTGGCGGGCTTTTGGAGATGTCGGCATAGGGGAGATGCCGTTTTTTATTGTCCAAATTACAATAAGGCAAATCAGCAAAAATAACATCATCAGGAAAAAAAAGTGCAAAAGCTCGTAATTGACCATAAGATTTACTGTATAATTGTGCTGTTGATTTCTTTCATGATAAATTCCTGCTCTTCCGCTGAAAGTGCTAGTGCAAGTGCTTTGGCGTTCTCAGCAGCTTGCTGCGCATTCCTTGCTCCTGCAATGACTGCTGTTATTCCAGGATAGTGCAGGGTACAGGCCAATATAATTTGACTTAAAGCGGCATGGTGTTTATCAGCAATAGGCTGGATTTTTCCTAAGGCTTCTAAAATCCTTTTTCGGTTTTCCGGCGTGTAATTTGCCAGGTTGGCGCGGTGATCGCCAGGGGCAAAAGAGCGGTTGACTCCCACTTTTCCCGTCAAAAGACCTCTTTCAAGAGGCGAGTAAGCAAGTACGGCGATATTATTTTTCTGGCAGAAAGGCAGGAGGTCATTTTCTATGCCTCTACGAAGCAGGCTGAAAGGCGGTTGTAAACTGTCAACTGGATAAAGGTTATGGGCTTGCGTTAGCTGCGGAAGTTTGTAGTTGCTCACTCCGATAGCTTTAACTTTGCCCTGCTTTTTTAATTGCACCATTGCTTCCCAGGACTCCTCTACAGGAGTGCTGCTGTCAAAGGAGTGGATCTGGTAGAGGTCTATGGCATCTACGCCGAGCCGTTTTAAACTGTTTTCGCATTCAGCCGCAATGCTGGCTGGCTTGGAATTTTTTAGAATCGTGACATCCTTGCCTTGATTATCTTTTTGGGGCCATGGATCGGACCCTTCATCAGTATCCCAGCGAAAACCGCATTTGGTGGCAATGACAACTTTATCCCGCCTGCCTTTAATAGCTTTGCCTACAAGTTCTTCACTATACCCCATGCCATATATGGCAGCAGTGTCAATGGTTGTTACTCCATTGTCTATACTAGCATGAATGGCGGCAATGGCATCGTCTTCATTGCTGCCGCCCCACATCCAGCCTCCGATAGCCCAAGCGCCAAAAATAATAGGGGAAATGTTTACAGATGAATTTCCCAGGTGCCTGCATTGCATATTTGCTCCTAAAATGAGATAAAGCTCACTATAGTCTAGCAGCAAATAAAAAAAATAGTATGAAAATCACGCAGCCGTTGCAGCTAGATAACGTCGAGATAGGGCAGAGACTAGCTCTGCGTGTCGTTTTCGCGTCTGTTGCGAATCCTCGTTTGAAAGCCGCGGCAATCCCTGCTTGATTCTCTCTTGAATATTAGGGCAATCTTTTAGGCTGTCAATGATATGCATAATATCAGGGCCGCAACTGTAGGCTGTTGAGTAGATTGTTTTTTTATTTTTAAAAATTGTAGCCCCTAAGATCAGAGTGGGAGTGGTCGATGCTCCAAAAAAGCTATTGAGTTTTTCCAATAAGTAATCTTCGTAGTGCTTGAATTTGGTGAGTGAGTCTCCGTGAGTATTCAACAAGGTAATACGAGGGGCGCCATTATTAGGTTCAATTACTAATAATACTTCGTGACCTGTTCCTTTATCACTCCAAGCCAATGGAAGGAAAATTTTACCAATGCGCTTATGATTGTCTGTATGTTTAAAAAGCTCTGTTAAGATGGGGGCTATATAATCCCAAGAAGCTTCCGGTGTATAGCGATTACCAACATCCAGGCAATAGGCAGTTTTATAAAACTTGCCTTTATCGTGCATCAATTTGCCATCTTCTCTTACAGCTACGGCTTCATTATTTGCGCTAAACAAGGATGAAAGTATTGCATTGCAATAAACTGAGGTGTAGCCGCCGGTATTTTTCTTCCCTTCATCAACAAGCTCTTCAAGGGAAATTTTTTGGTTTAAGGAGGTTGGGGTTTCCCCTTTTTTTAACAATAGCAAAGCAATCATCCTTTCAATCGTATTAGCAGCTGAATGGGTTTTTAAGAAATTGATGATCGCTTGGACGGTTGTATTTGCCTTACGGCCTGATAAATAAAATGGGGCTATAGAAGCAATTAGCGACTGTTTTACAACAATCATTTCTAAATTAAGCACCCTGTAAAGATGGTCTCTTAAAACACCTGATTGAGGAAGCAGGCGAACAGGCAGTAAATGTGTGGCAATGTAGGGGATGGCGGTAAGAGCAGCTAAAGGTATGCTAATAATTATTCCAGCTAGAGCACTGATACGAACTAAGCCATCAAAAGCCAACCCTTTACCTAATGAAACAAGGCGGGTATCCCAAAATTGGTTGGAAGCTATGGCAGTTTTAAATCCATTAGAACTGTTAGCGGCAGTTTGCTGTAGAAGCTTAAGATAGAGGTTGAAGCAAGATTCTAATTTATCCATGAAAAAAAGAGTATCTGCATTTGATAAAGATTCGATAAAGAAAAAAACTTTACTTGAATAAAGGTTTTCCCTACTTTGAGCTTAAAGCTCTCGTTTTCAGTCATCTTACAATTTTATTACGGAGGTGTTTATGAAAAAATGGCTCGTGTTTTCCATGATGTGTTTAGCTTTGTGCAGTTGTGAAAGCAGCAGCTCAAGCAACAAAACCAATACCGATAATACAGGCAAAAATGTACTGGATCAGGATGCTAATGCAAAAACTGCTGATAGTCAGTCAGAGTCAGAAGCTGATAGAGAGATTACCCAGCTCATTAGGCAAGCAATTGTCGGAGATGCCAATCTTTCAACAAATGCCAAAAATATTAAAATTATCACTATGAATGGCAAGGTTACCTTAAAGGGGCCTGTTAACAGTGAAGCTGAAAAAGCAGAAGTGGAGAAGAAAGTAAAAGCCGTAAAAGGGGTAATCAAAGTAGATAATCAACTAGAAATAGTGCGGCGTTAAGATAAAAAACCAAAGGGGTCTACTGTGGTTAAGACATTATTTGGTCTAGCTCGTGATGAAAATCACGCAGATAGAGTGTTAAGCCGTTTGCGTTCCGAAGGGTTTGATACAGAGTCCATTTCATTTCTAGTTTATGACAAGACGAATCGCCTGACGCGCAGAAATGCAAATGGAGAGGTGGAAACCAATCCTGAGTTTTTCCGTAGAGATGCAGAAGCTGCGGCCTCTCAAAAAAGAACAATCTCCCATGAAATCCACAGCAAAGCTCCTGAAGGTGCTGCAACTGGAGCCCTGGCAGGCGGCATTGTTGGAGGTACATTGGGATTATTAGCTGGTCTTGGTGCTATAGCAATACCTGGCTTAGGAGTTTTTGTAGCTGCCGGGCCGGTTATGGCTGCACTTGCAGGTTCAGGTGTAGGGGGCAGCGTAGGGCTGCTTTTGGGTTCATTAACTGGGCTTGGCATTCCAGAAGTGGAAGCAAAGCGTTATGTCAACGATCTGCAAAAGCGCGGACGTGTGCTAATCAGCGTGTCTGATCCAAATAGCAATCGCGTCAAGCATGCTAAAGAGATACTTGAACAAGAAAAAGTTGAGGACATCTCTACCATAGAAGCCGCTCATAGATAAGCGACTACAGTCACTCGCCTTATGCAAGGTGAGTGACTGTTTAATCGTGTCTTTATTTCCCCCTGCCCATATTGTTATTTTCTGCCGACCTTACTGCCCTTAAGTCCTTGCCAGAAAAAATAGTATATTTTAACCACTATGAGGGCTGTGAAAAATGATTGCATCATCAACTGTTCTTAGAATAATCTGAAGGCCTCGAAGAGGCCGACATAGCATAGGCCAGGTCGGAGCGCAAAGCGCGGAGGCCTCTAAGCATTATATTCGTTGAATGCGAGGAAATCTTTCTATTCGAAAAGTCCGAACTGCATCAGGAGCAATAGCCGTCCAGTTGATCCGATATGCTCACGGTAAGCGAATTATTGTTCGACATATTGGCAGTTCCCATACGGATGAGGAGTTAGCTGTACTTTGCCGAGAAGCTAAAATTGTACGAGAGCGGCTATCTCTTCAACCGTCTCTAAAATTGATTACTATCCCTAATTTAAGATTGGTTAATCGCAAGTAGGTCAAAACTTGTGCTTTATGGACAGCCAACACTGTTTCTGTAAATTCTCAGTTGTCTCTGCGTCGCCCCGTCTCACCGTCTCTGCGTTAATCATTAGACTTCACTTATCACTCAGAATATTTTTCCACACCAATTCTCTTCGTTAATAAAAAAGAAGTGTATAGATAAATTTTAATTATGCAAGGTGAGTGACTGTTTAATCGTGTCTTTATTTCCCCCGCCCATATTGTTATTTTCTGTCGACCTTACAGCCCTCATAGTGGTTAGAAAATATTGTTTTTCGGGCACGGGCAAGGGCGCAGGTGTTTAAAGCACCTCGTGCTGGTGTTTTTTCTCCGAGACATGCTTTCTGCGTTTCTTGATAAAAAGTTGAAAAAGAATAGGGTTGATTGAAATCGAAACGAGGGCGCTGGCAACCAGGACATCATATCCTTCATCAGGAAGGAGGCCGATGCTAGAAGCTTCTTCTGCCAGAATAAAAGAAAACTCTCCGATCTGCGCCAAAGCAATGGCAACGGTTAAGGCCAAGGCTTTGGGTTCACGCAATAAAACTACAATTAGGAAGGCAACCAAGGGCTTTATCAATAAGATAATTGCTAATACGCCTGAAAATAATAGCGGTTGTTTTATGATAGCGGAAGTGTCAAAGAGCATGCCGATCGTTAGAAAGAAGATAACTGCAAAAGCTTCTTTGATCGGAAGTGAATTGACTTTCGCCCGCTGCTTTTGATTAGTTTTTCCTATCACCATGCCAGCTAAAAATGCACCCAAAGCAATAGAGGTGCCAAAGACAAAAGTTGACGCTGTGGCGATGCCAAATACTACTGCTAGTACTGTAAGTGTGAACAACTCGTTGGATTTTAACCCGGCTACCTTATCAAAAATAATAGTGACTAGTTTAGAAATGACTGTGAAGATAATAAAAGCCAAAGCGATAAATTTGCCTATAGCTATTATTACTGCCAATGTAATCTTTTCAAAAGAAAGCCCTTCTTCCCCAGAAGATTGCAAGAGGGCAGGCAATAAAATTAATGCTATGACAGTCAGGATATCTTCGACAATGAGCCACCCAATTGCAACATTGCCTTCCATGGTGTCAAAAAGATGATGTTCGCTTACTGCGCGTACAAGAACAACGGTGCTGGCTACTCCAACTGCTATCCCCATTATAATGCCTGCTTCAAAGGACCAGCCATAGAAATGAAGCAATAAAGTGCAGAAAATTGCTGAGGCCGCAGTCTGAATCACGGCGCCTGGAATTGCAATGTGTTTGACTGCAAGGAGATCGCTTAGTTTAAAGTGTAAACCCACACCAAACATCATCAAGATAACCCCTATTTCAGCCATTTGCTCTGCGACCCGCTGGTCGGCTACATAACCGGGCGAGAAAGGGCCTATCATATAACCGCCAAGCAAAAATCCAAGTATTGGCGACAGGTGCAATTTTTGTGCGATGAATCCCAAGATGCTGGCTAAAGCAAACCCCACAGCTAAGATAATAACTACGTCAAGACTATGGGTATGGTCCATTTTATGAGAATCCTAATCATATTAAGTAAGTTTGACCCAACATTAGTAGTTAATCATTTTTTTACCAAGTGCAATCTGGTACTATTTTCTTATGAGGTAGACTATGGCCTATAATATGGATATCTTTACAAAAGAAACAATCGAAGCGTGCCCTTGGCCGCAGACCCAAGAAGGAGCTTATGCCAAAAAGTTTCTGGCGCCGATTGTAAAGTTAGGCGCAAAACATTTTGTTGCGAATATTGAAACCCAGTTTGCAGTACTCTGCGATGGCAATATAGCCTTGCCGATTACTATAAACTATGAAGAATATGATAATTCCTTTGTCTGCTCGCCGTTCAGCCACTATGTTTCTTATTCATCCATTGTGCTGAATAAGCTAACTAATCCGGTATTAAAGGGAATGGCCGGCACAGGGTTGCGTGCTTATGCGGCTCTTATGAAACGGGGCAAAATTAACCGGGTCGTTATTGTAAATAATTGGTTATTTACAACTAATCCTACGCCTGATTTAACTGACAATCAGCTTGATGCCATTACCAGTTTTTTAAAACAGCGTTTTCCAACCCACGCCATCCTTTTTCGTGCAGTGACCGAGGAAATGTGCAAGCCTTTTGTGCAGTCGCTGCGGCAGCAGGGGTTTGATTTATTGGCTAGCCGGTATATGAACATGACAAATGGTGCAGATGAAACTGTCTTTAACACGCGTATTTTTAAAAGCGACAGAAAATTTGTACGGGAAGCCCAATTTCAAACGATTGATTCTGCAAATATCTCAAACGATGAAATCGAACGTTTGCAGAAAATGTATCACGCTCTCTATATTAAAAAATATTCACCCCTGAACCCTCAGTTCACACCTCATTTTTTTTCTCACATTATTGAAAATCAATTATTGGATATTAAAATCGCAAAAAAAGAAGAAACGTTGGCTGGAATTGCCGGGTTTATGCATCGCAAAGGGCAAATGATTTCTCCTTTATTTGGCTATGACCCTGAAATAGAAGAGCATAAAGGAATTTATCGCTATCTTTCCACATTGTTAATGCTAGAGTCGCAGAAATACAAAGCCTTATTCAATCAAAGTGCCGGCGGCGGATTTTTTAAAAAACTGCGCAGAGCCTATGGCAGCATGGAATACACGGCAGTGTATACTGCTCATCTTCCCTTAAGGCGCAAAATTCCCTGGAAGTTTTTGAAAGGAGTAGTCAACACTGTTGGAGCCAAAGCCATGAAAAAATATGATGAATAATACTTCATTTATAACTGGTCTTGAAAGAAGCCTAATGTGTGCTGGAGGGCGCTCCGCCATTTGTCCCAACTTTATGGCACAAATAGGGCAGGAAAGCTACCACTAAAAATGTCCAGCCTGCCAGCCATGACATGTCGTTTGTAGCAAGCATATAGGCTTGTTGTTCAACAGCCAAGGCAAGGACTTGCCGCCCCACTTCCCCTCCAAGAGCTGGCAGCTGAGACTCCATCAGCTTGAGCGCTTGCAAAGTATTTGTTGAATAAGGAGAGATTGCTTCGCCAAGCATGCTTTGATGGAATGTCTCTAAACGGTTCCATAAAGCAATAGAAAGGGAAGTGCCGAAGCCGCTGCCCACTAAAATTCTAATAAAATTAAAAATGCCGGATGCACTTGCATATTTGTTTGCAGGGAAGCTGCCCAAAGTAAGTTGTACAAGGGGAATAAAGAATATAGTTAATCCTGCACCCTGGATAAAGCGCAGAAACATAATTTGCGCCAAACTGGAGTCTGTTGTGAGCTCCGCCTGGTAGAAAAAGCTATATGAAAACAGCAAAAAACTCAGGCATGCTAGATCGCGCAGATCGAATCGCCATAAATTCTTTCCAACAATGCCGGAAAAAAATATGGGCAAAATGCCAATTGGAGCTACAGCGACTCCGGCCCAAAAAGGGGTGTAGTTTTGTACTGTTTGCAGCCAGAGCGGGATAACTACAGTGCTGCCAAAAAATAGCAAGTAACCTACCGTTACTGTAATTGTTCCAAATACAAAATTTCTATTCTTGAATACAGTAAAATCGACAATTGGGTAATCGGTATGGTAGTTCCAAACAGTAAAATAGGCCAAAGACACGAATGAGATTGCCAGTAAAGCAATAATCAAATTAGAGCGGAACCAATCGTAGTCTTGGCCATTATCCAGCATGATTTGCAGGCAGGCAACCCCGGCAGATAGCAAGAAAAGCCCCACCCAGTCGATAGGCAGGCGGACAAGTTTGCTTTCACGGTCTTTAAGCAATATCCAAGTAATGGCAGCGGAAATAAAACCTATAGGGACATTTATATAAAAAATCCAGGGCCAGGAATAGACTTCTGTTATATAGCCGCCTAAAATAGGGCCGACTACTGGAGCTACAACGACAATCATTACCCAAAAGCCAAGGGCCGAGCCCTGTTTCTCAGGCGGAGAGTTGATCACGATCAAACTTTGCGATAATGGAATTAATGATCCTGCTACAGCTCCTTGCAAGATCCTGAAAAAGACTAGCATAGTTAGACTGCTGGAAAAGCCGCACAGGAAAGATGTGATTGAGAAAAGAATCACCGAATAAACAAATAGGCGCACCCGTCCAAAGTAGTCGCTAAGCCATCCGGTTAGGGGAAGAACAACGGCATTACTTGCAGAAAATGAAGTGATCACCCAAGTGCCTTGGTCTGAACTAACTGAAAGATTGCCGGCGATATAAGGTATCGCCACGTTGGCAATGGAAGAATCCAGAATTTGAATGAATGTGCCTAAGCCTAAAGCGATATAGAGTAAGAGCAGCTTTCCGCCTCTATAATAAGCGGCATCATTCATTCTGGACCTTTAAGTGCAGCGGATTGATGTTTGCCTTCATTATTTTAGAAATAGCTTCCTCTGCCTCTTTGTAGTCTAAATTAAAGACGGTTGTAGTGCCTATAAGAAGGGTGTGCGGTTTAGAGGCAAACATAGGCAGGTCGGTGTTTGTGATATCGACATATACCTCCGCAGATATCCCTAAGCGCATAGGGAAGCGTTCAGTTTGCTTAGGGTCGAGGTAAATGCGCACGGGTAAGCGCTGCACAATTTTAATCCAATTTCCTGTGGCATTTTGAGGGGGGATTAAGGAAAATACACTGCCGGTGCCTGAAGCTATTCCGCCTACCGTGCCATTGAAGACTAATCTGGAACCATAAATATCTAATGTGACTGTTGCCGGCTGGCCAATCCGCATATTGCCCAGCTGTGTCTCTTTATAGTTGGCGTCTATCCACATTCCTGCAGTAGGAATTATAGCCATGGTATACACCTCAGGAGTAATCCATTGGCCTAGCTGTACTGCGCGCTTGGCTATGTAGCCGGTAGCCGGGGCATAAATAAAACAGTGCTGCAGCCTATAATAGGCACTAATAACTGCATTAATCTGCTGGATAATTTGCGGGTGCTTGTCGATGGGGGTGTTGCCTCTGGCATCTTTTGCTACCCGCAGCTGCTCTTGAGACTCTTTTAAGCTGGACTGGGCAAGGCGCAAATCGTCTTGCGAATGGATGAATTCTTCATTTGAGATTGCTTGGGCCTCAGCTAGAGGCTTGCGGTTGTTGAAATCATACTGCACGCGATCAAGCGAAATGCTCCGATTTTTAACAACCTCTTCGCTGACAAGGACATTATCATAGATCTGATTGACCTGCAAAATGACGTTGGCTAACGCCGCCAGCTCTTTTTCATAAGCGACCTGATAAGGGGTTTGATCTAATGCAATCAATAACTGCCCTTCTTCAACAAAGTCAGTATCATCGGCGTAAAAAGCTATTGGGGTGCCATTAATTACTGAAGTGACATTGATAAAGTTGCCATTTGTATAAGCATCATCTGTATATTCATAGTATTGCGCATAGAGGAACCAATAAAGAAACCAGGCTATGCCTAATAATATAAGGATTAGAGTCAACCAAAGTGTCGCCCTGCTTCGCTTTTGCTGTTTAGCTGAAGGCGGGGGGAGGTTAGGGTGGTCAATAGGCGGCGGAGTTGCCGCAGCTGGCGCTTCAGGTTTCACTGGGCCGGCGTCAGCAGCTAGTGGGGGGCGATCCGGCATTTGATTTGGGTGTTCTGGGTTCACAGGCATTCTTCCTTTTCGCAATAGGCATCATAACCGCCTCCTAGCGCTTTAATAAGAAGCAGGAAGGCATCGATTTCATTTCCTTTAGACTGGAGAGCAGCATCTTTTGCATATAGGGTTTGCTGCTGCTGGTTTAGAGTGTCGATATCGGAAACGACATTATATTTTTGTTTCATTTGCGTAAGTTCTGCGATTCGATCTTGATTACCGGCTTCTTCATCCAGCCTTTCTGTTGCGTCGCGCGATTTACGCAATCGTGTAATGCCATCCAGGACCTCTCGTACAGCTTCCAGTATTAGGCGATTGTACTCAAACACCTCTTCATCATAACTCACTTCTGCTCCGCGTAAATTAGCTGTAAGCAACCCTCCAGTAAAAATAGGCAGGGAAAAGGCAAATTTTAAGCTGCTATCGCCGCTTTTGCTGTCAAAAAAATTCTTGAGGTGAATTGTTTGATACCCTGCAAAACCTGTCAGGTTTATGTCCGGATAAAAGCCGGCTTTAGCCACTTCAATATCAGCTACAGCAGACTCCACTAGCCATATTTGAGCAATAATATCAGGGCGATGGGCAATAAGATGCAAAGGCAATTGCTCAGGATAAGGAACTTTTGGCAAGCAGCAGGAAGCGACTTCAACCTGAAAAAGCGGTTCCTCGTTTTCCATTCCTAATAATGCAAATAATTGGTGGCGGTTAATTTCAAGATCCTCTTCGATTGAAATGATCAAACGTTCGGTTGCCGAATAGGCATTTCGCGCATTTAGCAAATCTAATTCATTGGCAATATTTCTTTGAAAACGCTTTTCAATGAGTTCGAGATTTTGCTTGCGGTTTTGCAAAGCAGTTAAAGCAAGTTCCCTGCGGGCTAAATCAATTTGAATATGGTAGTAAGTCTGTGCGACATTAATGCTAATGGCCAGCCTGGAAAAAGCAGTTTCTGCCATATCCGCATACATCAAGCCAAGGGCTGCCACAAGTTTATTGTGATTCTTATTCCAGATATCTATTTCATACATAAAGCTCAAAAAAGCCTCGTATAAAGTATAGTTAAAAGGGTAATTAAAGCCGCTTCCAGGAGGCGGCGGGGGGAATACAGCAGTCTTACTTGTACTATCCTTCTGTACATCTCCATCCAGGCTAATGGCTGGAAGCAGGGCGGCGCGGGTTGCTTCAGCCTGGTAGAGCGCGGCAAAAATGCGTGCTTCAGCTGCTTGTAAAGATGGGTTGTTTTCCAGGGCAATTTCAATAAGGCTTGCCAGCTGCGGATCGTTGAGAAGCCCCCACCAACATTCAGGAATTATTTCTCCAAGAGAGAACAGGGGGTCGTCAGCAATTTCTGCAGCGGCATTTTCCAAAGGACAAACCGGCACTTCCAAAGGCTGGGCGGGTTCAGTGAGGGTATAGCAGCTGCAGCAACTAAGAAAAAGAGTTAGCTGCGTTGTTAATTTTCTTAAGTCTTTCCACGTAAACGTCATGAGACAAACAAACCGTCGGGGTGATTTTCATTTAGACCTTAATTGCTACCTTATAATTTTTTTATTTATTAAATCAATGGTAGAGATTTAAACCCGACTTGCTACCTTATAATAAGTCATATTCGAAAGTTTTTTCTCTCTAAGAGCTCGAATCTGACTCTTAGTAAGGTAGCAAGTCGGGTTTTAATTATACAACCAGATGTATGCATTTAGGCTGAAGGCATAAGTCAACCACAGCAAATAGGGGAGTTGCAAGTAGCCAGCAAGGGGATTGATCTTTCTAAAATGGTAAATCATCCCGGCGGCGCACAACCATAGTACTGTAAGTTCCGCTAAAGCAAAAAATAGGCTTTTCTCATAAAAAAAGATCCAGGACCAGGCGAAATTTAAGGCCATTTGCACAGCAAAAAATAGATATGCCGGCCATTTTTCACTAGCCGGCGTAATCCAGACTAACCAAAGCGAGATTCCCATTAGAGTATATAATAAAGTCCAAACTAACGGAAATACCCAGTTAGGAGGTGTCCAAGAAGGTTTATGTAAAGTAGGATACCATGTTTTAACAGAGTCTTCGGTAATAATACCACCCATCCATCCCACAAATAAACACAGCAGGACGCAAGGGAACAATTTATCAAACTGACGCGGAAATATGCTCATAAAACCTCTTTATTTTTTTAATCACAGAGAGGCTGTAAAGAAAATAAATTTCTTTAGGCCTGGTAACATGATGTAAACAATATTCGAGTCTTGTAAGGACGGCAGAAATTATTAATAGCCTATCTTTCACAGCCTCTCTTTGGTTTAAAGAAAAATAAATGCATGTTGATCAAAGGGCATGAGTTAGGACGCAAAATGGACTATGCAAAATGCTTTCAGGTTTGGCAAGTTATTTGTTTTGTTTTTCTTCAAGTTCCTGCCAACGGATATAGAGATTGTTGAGAGCTTCCTCTGCTTTATGCAGAGCTAAGCAGGCTTCCTGCAGAGCATCTGCCCGATTTGCGAGAGCGGGATCCTCCAAACGCAAACGGCAGCGGTCCACTTCAGCATCTGCCATTGCAATCCGGGACTCCATCTCATCCAATTCTTTTTTTTCTTTATAGCTGAGTTTAGCGCCAGGCTTTACTGGTTGCGCTGAGGAGGTTTTTTTGGGCTCTGATTTAGCGGCAGGTTCCCGCTTTTGATTTTCTAAGAGCTCTTCCCATTGTCCATAATCAGCCACAAATGCTGCCTTGCCATTTCCTGGAAAGCCCAATAATAAATTGCAAGTTTCCTCAAGAATATAGCGATCATGTGTGATGAGTACCACAGCGCCTGGAAATTCCCGCAAACTCTCCTCCAGAACTTCCAGGGTAGGAATATCCAGATCATTGGTTGGTTCATCTAATAAAAGAATGTCAGCTGTTTTTAGCATTAGCCTGGCGATTAATATACGTGCCCGCTCTCCCCCTGATAATCTGCTGACAGGAAGATCAAGCCGGTCAGGAGAAAAGAGAAACTTTTTACACCAGCCATTGACGTGAATAGTTCTGCCGCGATAATGGACCCAGTCCCCTTCAGGAGATAGCGCACTGCGCAATGTGGCCTTGAGCGGCAATTGCTCGCGATGCTGATCAAACAAGACAGTTTGGACTCCTTCAGCACGTTTAAGCGTGCCCATGTCAGGGGCAATTTGTCCCGACAAGAGTTTTAAAAAGGTGCTTTTACCTGTTCCATTGGCGCCAACCAGCCCTAAACGCAATCCGGGTGATAGGTTCAGGTCTACGCCTGAGAAAAGCGTTTTACCTCCCATGGATTTAGCTAAATTTTTAACTGTCAATAATTTGCGCGTTTCTCTGTCAGTGGAAGAGAAGCTTATTTCAGAGGTGTTGGTCTGTTGGTTCCTGCCTTTAATCTCTCCCAGTTCGCGTTGCAAGCGCTCTGCTTCCTGGATGCGGGAACGTGACTTTGTTGTGCGCGCTTTAGGGTTCTGCTTTAACCACTCGATTTCACGCCGCACTTTTGAATTTAATGATTTTTCCTGTTCGGCCTGTCCGGCCAAAAAGAGCTCCCGCTTTTCTAAAAAATTACTGTAGGGGCCTTCTGCACCAAACATCCCTTTTGGAAATGCGGGGTTTATTTCAATGACTTTACTTGAAATGTTTTCTAAAAAATAACGGTCATGGCTGATAACCAAATAGGCAAAATTTTGTCTAAGCAGGAATTTCTCGAGCCAAAGGATGCCATTTAGATCCAGATGGTTTGTAGGTTCGTCTAAAAGAAGAACATCAGGGAAGGTGACGAGTTGTTTAGCGATCTCCAGCCGTTTTTTCCAGCCCCCTGAAAGATGGGTGGCGAGTATGTCTGGATCTTCAAAACCCATGCGTCCCATGGTGACATCAATATGGGTTTCTATTTCGTGTTCTTCAGTTGCTGTTAAAGGCGTAAAGGCTTCACGTAATATTTGTTTGATGCTCTTTCCGGGAAAATTTGACTCTTGCGGGACATAGCCAACCCGTACCTGTTTTTGAACTACGACTTGGCCGGCATCGGGATGCTCAAGTCCAACTAAAATTTTTAATAACGTAGATTTACCCGCACCATTAGGACCGATTAAACCAATTCGATCGCCTTTAAAAATACTCAATGTCAGATTCTTAAAAAGCTCAAGCGAACCGTGAGCTTTACTAATACCCTCGCAACTAATTAGTGGTGACATTTCAATCCTGTGAAAAGTGTATGCGGCGAAAAGTATAATACTCCAGCCGGGATCAGAGTGCAAATTTTACACTTTAAACCAGACTTGCTACCTGATAATAAGTCATATTCGAAAGTTTTTTCTCTCTAAGAGCTTGAATCTGACTCTTAGAAGGTAGCAAGTCGAGTTTTAATCTCGGCCGGATTATAGCAAAAATGAAATTGCAATGCTATCTGCGCACTAAGCCCATTATTAGAGAAACCAGGAAAAGGATAATAAAAATAAAGAATAGAACTTTGGCAATTTCTGTTGCCACACCAGCAATGCCGCCGAAACCTAACACGGCAGCGACTAACGCGATAATCAAGAAGGTGAGAGCCCAGTTTAACATACTTCCTCCAATAGCGGGTTCATCCCGCGCTATTTGCATATCAAATATCGTTTTTAGTATACAAAAGTAATGAGAATAACGGAGTAACGCTATGCTAACAGAACAAAAAAACTATTCAGCGGACAAAAGCGAACTGTTCGGCCATTTTTATTATAACCCCGCCGCAGAAAAGAAGCCAGCAATAATCATTGCCCATGCCTGGTATGGCTTGGACGCCTTTGCAAAGCAAAAAGCAGAGTACTTAGCTTCATTAGGTTACGTTGCATTTGCAGCTGACGTATATGGACATAACAAACTAGCAAAAACAGATGAGGAGGCTAGGGCTTTGATGGGGCCGCTTTTCTTGGATCGCCACGTCATGCAAAAAAGAATCATTGCAGCTTACGATACAGTTGTGCAGCATGCAGCAGTTGACGCAACGCGTATTGGAATTATCGGATTTTGCTTTGGCGGTTTAGTGGCTATTGAGCTGCTGCGCAGCGGCACGCCTATTAAAGGCGCCGTTAGCTTTCATGGAGTGCTGGCTAATGAAAAAGAGGGGCATAGAGCTAAAACTGTTCCTATCGCTAAGGGAATTAAAGGCTCATTGCTTATGCTGCATGGACACGATGATCCGCTAGTAAGTCAGCAGGATATCCTGCAAATCCAAACTGAACTCACTGAAGCTAAAGTAGATTGGCAAATGAATATTTATGGCGGTACTTCCCACGCTTTTACAAATCCCGAAGCGCATGATATCAAAAATGGGTTAATCTACAATAAGCAAACTGCAGATCGGGCTTGGTCGGCAATGCGCAGTTTTTTTTCCGAGATATTTGCTTGAAATATGTTGAACAAAACATGCAGGCCATGTTACAGCAGTATATAAGAGGGAAAAACTTATGATGAGTGTATCACTAGCACTGCTTTTAGGTGCAAAGGGAAGTGGCAAAACGTTTTTTTTGTATAAAATAGTTTCAGAAGAAAATTGGCAGGCCAGTCAAAAGAAAAAACAACTTGTTTTACCCGCCGAAGATGAAAAGTTCATTCATTTAGCTGAAGAGGCTCAGCTCAAAAAGATCATCCAAAAATGCTGGAAAGATAAATCCAGTTTTTATCTCTTGAAAATTTCTCCCCAAAAATTAAAAGGGAAGCTTGTAAAGGAAAAAAATCCAGGCGGCAATACAGAATATTACCATCTTTACAATGGCTCAATTCCTTTGTCTGCTGTGATTAAAGCTGAACACATTAAACAAGCTGATCTAGTTCTATCTAAATATTGATTTCTTATAATTTTTTTTCGTTCACAAGAATTGGCGAAATTTTGAAATTGTTTTTAAAACCCAAGTTGCGCCCCTAAATCACGCTTGAACATTGCCGAACTTGACAAGTGAAAGGATAAGTCCCGAAGAGCCAAGTCGTGACTTGGCCGAGGGGCTTAGCGTTTCAATTGGCAAGTGCAG
>JAEYWL010000048.1 GCA_023428915.1 Verrucomicrobiota bacterium | reverse complement strand
TGCACTTGCCAATTGAAACGCTAAGCCCCTCGGCCAAGTCACGACTTGGCTCTTCGGGACTTATCCTTTCACTTGTCAAGTTCGGCAATGTTCAAGCGTGATTTAGGGGCGCAACTTGGGTTTTAATCTCGTTTCCATTGATATTGCAGAAGCTGCTTCTCCTAACACTTCGAACTCACGCATAATAGCAGAGGCGAAAAAACGATCTGAGTCTAAGTCTTGCCGTTGTTTTTTATCAGCAAATTTAGAAATTGTCTTCGCACAATCCAACATATGAAAAAAACGAGCTAAATCCCTATTAACCATAAATTTTTTTAGCGGTAGAAATAACCTCATCTCTAAAATAACGGCTAATACCTTTGGCTGTTCTTAAATCTGCATGACAACCAATGATACTGCTTAATTCTTCTTCCATATCAACGACATCAAAAAGAGTAGGAATATGTTCGGGTTCGAATTCCACAAGAAAGTCAACATCACTTGATGGATTAAATTTCTCGGTAAGAACAGATCCAAAAAGGGATAGGGTCGCTATATTGTTTTTTTGGCAAAATTGTGCAATTTTATCTTGTGGTATATTAATTTTTGGAAAGTCCATCTTGCTTTCTTATTCTATTAGTTTTATTACATATTAATGATGCTTTAAATCATTGCCAACCAGAATCATATAATGTCTAGAATTTATAGGAATTTAGTCGGCCTTGAATTTTTTGAGTTTTTCAAATAACGGAATTGACATCTCTGCCTTGATTAACACATCATTTTCATCATATTCCTGGTTCAGGATCTTTCCAGAGCGCATGATTTCGCTGACCACAGCGTAGTCGCTTTGCGGAATGCGCAGTTTAGCTACTCGGCGCTGCTTGGCAAGCTCTTGGATCATAGCTTGCTGGAGTTCTTCCAAGCCTTCTTTTTTTAGGGCGGAAATATTGACGGTTTTGGGATAGAGGATGCGCAGCTGGTTTAACATTCCTGTGTCGGTCAGCTTATCAATTTTGTTGAGGACTGGAATAATCGGTTTCCCGGTGGCATTTAATTCTTGCAATACTTGATGCGCGGCTTCTGCCTGTTCAACGGCCATGGGGTGGCTGGCATCGATGAGGTGAAGTAAAATATCTGCTTCCAAAGCTTCTTCCAGCGTGCTTTTAAATGCCGCAACAAGGAGGTGAGGCAGTTTGCGAATGAAGCCCACAGTGTCGATGAGCAAAATGTCTTGGTTGTTGGCAAGGGTGAACTTGCGCGTTGTTGTATCCAGTGTGGCAAAAAGCTTGTCTTCAATAAAGACTTCGGCATCGGTCAAGGCTTTTAACAAAGTGGACTTGCCGGCGTTAGTGTAGCCAATGATTGCAAAAACCGGAATTTCGGAGCGTTCACGTGCAAGGCGTTGTGTTTGACGGTTAAGTTTAACCGCCTCGATATCGTCTTGCAGTTTTTCTATTCTCTTTTTCACTAAACGCCGGTCAATCTCGATCTGTTTTTCCCCTTCGCCCTTTAAATAAGCGCCGCCGCCGCCGGCAGTGCCTTTTTGCCTGGAAAAATGGCTCCACATGCGTTTAAGACGTGGATACTGATATTTGACTTGCGCCAGCTCAATTTGCAAGCGGGCCTCTTTTGTGTGCGCCCTTTGTGCAAATACGCCTAAGATAAGCTCTGTGCGATCCATAACCTTGAGGTTGAATAGTTTCTCAAGATTGCGTTGATGCGCCGGAGAGATTTCTTCGTCTACGATCACTAGATCGGCTTCAAGTTCTTTTGCTCTAGCAATGAGCTCGTCAACTTTACCCTTTCCAAAATAGGTTGAGGGGTCGATTTTTCTTAACGGGCAGGCTTCCCGCCCTGCAGTTTCAATGCCGTAAGTTTTGGCTAATAACTCTAATTCGGCCAGGTGTTCTTCACATGCGTATTTTAGGTTGGTGCTTTGAAATGCCGCTATTAAGAGCGCTTTTTGCACTTTCTTTTCAGAAGTGAAGCCTTTGGTATTGAACGATTCTTGTGTGGCCATGGTTTAAAATTGAAAGGTTAGAAATCTATGATAAGACCATCATAAGCTAATTGGATAGCTTCAGGCAAGTAGGCATTTGTTTTTTGATGTTCCAAATCATGGGAAATGTGGGTAAGCCACGTCTGCTTTGCTCCTGTCTTTTTGGCAAAGTCGACAGCCTGGTCAACTGAAAAGTGCATGGCAGATGGGGTAAAACGCAAAGCGCTTATTATAAGTGTTTCTATGCCCTGCAGATGGGTAAATATTGAGTCGTCGTAATTGTAGATATCAGAAACATAGGCAAGATTACCTATGCGCAAACCGTTGACAGGCATACCTGCTTGAAAGAAAGTAAAGTACTTCCATTGGGTTCCCTGAAAAGTAATTTCGCCCTGATTTTCCGGAAAAAGAGTCAGGATAAATTGGGGAGTAAGGGATTTGCTCAGCTTCTCGTTATCGAAAATATAGTAAAAACGGGAAGAGACTTCTATAAGGGTGTCATTTGACATTGCTATTTCAATGGGCGGAACGCCCGCTTGCCTAAAGGCGCGCAACTCATCGATCCCAGAAGTGTGGTCGTAGTGGGCATGTGTGATAATAATGCCATCTAAATGCTTGATATTGTGGGTTAATGCTTGCTGCCTTAAATCTGGGCCAGGGTCAATAAGGATGCTCTTTCCGCCTACGGTAACCAATGCGGATGGGCGCAG
Source organism: Verrucomicrobiota bacterium (assembly GCA_023428915.1). Taxonomy (GTDB): domain Bacteria; phylum Chlamydiota; class Chlamydiia; order Chlamydiales; family JAEYWL01; genus JAEYWL01. The sequence continues at coordinate 24,807 of JAEYWL010000048.1, read as the reverse complement.
TCTTTTGTTGTAAGAAGAATCAGATTGACAGACGCCGCATGTGCAGGCAATAACGGGTATGCCCATCGAAGCGCCGGTTCCTAAAAAAGTTAACTTATTGCTCATTGCCGGCTATTTCCAAAATTTCTTGGAAGATGCGTTTATGGTGAAAATACACCCAGTTTTCTCCTGGATTTTCTTCATGCAGGGAAATGCGGTAATACTTTTCATTGACAAGCACTTGCATCTTTTGAAAGATCAGCGATTCCGCTTGCCATTTAGCAGGGCTATTCGTTTTTACCCTAATGGCTAGCTCCGCAGACGGCTGTGTGTCAAACAAGGCGGTAATTTCATTTCCGGGACTTATCAGGCTCATATCCTCTTGAACTAAATGGTAAATTTTTTCATATTGAGCGGCCGTCAAAATATTTGAATGCGGCGCATTTTGCCCGCCAGGGAAGGTGAACAAAGCGTCTTGAAAGACAAAACGGGCGTTTTGGTCATTGGTTTTTATATCGTAGCTATTATAGGCCATTTTTTCGGCCACGGCCGGTTCGAGCAAGACATTTCCTGCCTGGTATTGGCCAGTTGCCCCATAGTAATGCACTAATAGATAAATGAGCAGGCCTGCAGTCGCCATGCCGCCAAAAATAACTAATAGAAAATTGCGTATTTGCACTTTGGGTGGTTGGCTAGTGTTTATTCCCACTTGGCTTCTCCTAAATTTGTAAGATTGCAGTTTTTGATCATCTAATTTTCATAGATTTTTTGCATTCTTTTCCTTGATCTCCCCCTGCCCTTGCCCAAATCATAAATTTGTTCTTAATACCCAAGAAAACAAAGCCGTAAATGTGGCGTCATCAACTTAAGAAAATCGATTTGGAGTGCGGTGACTTGTCACCGCTTTAGTCGTGTTTGACTTGTCAAACACTTCAGAATGGAGATTTAAACCCAAGTGCAGGCCTGTTCAAGCGTGATTTAGGGGACAACTTGGGTTTTAACAAGACTCTTTTATGTTCGACAAGTCAAACACGACTAAAGCTGCGACGAGTCGCAGCACTCCAAATATATAAGAACATATTCTAAAAACTACACTCGAAAATACTGTTGCAAAACCTTAAGTTGGTGACATTGAGTGTAAACCTACAGTATAATGTGATGATGATTTTTTTTGGCAAGGGCAAGAGGATTGAATAAAAACTATGAAAAAAGCAGCGGTTATAGGTGCAGGGTTTTCAGGGATCGCTGCATGCTGGCATCTCGTACAGTCAGGCTGGCAGGTTGTTGTTTACGATAGGGTTGGGCTTGGCGGAGGGGCTTCAGGGATTGCAGCTGGCTTGTTGCATTCCTATGTAGGGGCGCAATCAAAAAAAAATTGGCGGGGTGATGAAGGCCTGGCGGAAACATTAAGCCTTCTCGAAATAGCCTCCATATGCAAAGGGAGTTGTGTGCATGCCAAAAAGGGGATGCTGCGCCAGGCCTTAACAGAAAAGCAACTGACAGACTTTAAAAAGGCAGCCGAAGCCTATGAAGACATTGATTGGTGGGAAGCTCCTGCCTGCAAGGCGCAATTTTCCGCTTTGGTCCCTGCTCCGGGGATATTCATAAACAATACGTATATGGTCAATTCTGCCGCCTATTTAGAAGGGTTATGGTCGGCCTGCAGCAGCAAAGGGGCTTCGTTAATTATTCAAGAGGTAAAAAGCCTTAGTGAATTATCAGCATATGCGGCAGTGGTGGTGGCTACAGGAGCCGACTGCAATGAGCTGCTAGTTGAAGAAGCAGTTGCATTGACTCAAGTAAAAGGGCAGATTTTAGAGCTTGCCGCCAGTCCGCCTCCTTTTCCCATTAATTCCTCTGCATATTTTTTGCAGTTTCCCGGAGAAAAGTATTGCATATTAGGGGCCACTTATGAAAAAAGATTCCTTGCTGCAGCGCCCGATCAGGAAAGCGCATTTTCTATTCTAGCTGCTAAAGCCGCAACCATGGGAATTAGGGCGGGGGTGGAGCAGGTGCGCAGCTGCCGTGCAGGGTTCAGGGCTTCCTTGCCGGGCCACCTTCCTCTTTGGAAAAAGATAAAAGAGCGGTTGTGGATAATTACAGGAATGGGTTCTAGGGGATTGCTTTATCATGCCCTTGGGGCAAAAGAGCTAGTTGCAAGCATCAACCAGGAGAGTAGCTAATCATGTCACAGTACTCCATTCAACACATTCCGCACAGTGAACGTCCCCGCGAAAAACTAGCCGCTTTAGGGGTGGAGGCGTTAAATTCGATTGAGTTGCTGGCCATTTTAATTGGCAGCGGCACGCGGCATTCTCCAGTCATGCAGCTTGCGCAGCAGATCATCACTCGTTTCGGCGGCTTGTTACAAGTAGCAGAGGCTTCAGTTGAGGAATTGTGCCAAATAAAAGGTCTTGGACGCACAAAAGCCATTCAATTGAAGGCAGCGCTTGGTTTGGGTGCGAAGTTAGCTCAGCAGACTTTCCCTCCTAAGTTTAAAATTGAAAATCCGCTGCATATGTATAATTTACTTAAAGAGGAGCTGCTCATCGAAAAGCGGGAAATTTTTATGGCAGTGCTGCTGGATGTAAAAGGCTTTGTCATGTCCAAGCACATCATTGCCATCGGCACATTGACACAGGTGCTGGTGCATCCAAGAGAAGTCTTTTTTCCTGCAATACGCCATAAAGCAGCTTCAATAATTCTAGCTCATAATCATCCTAGCGGAGACCCTACACCCTCCGTAGAAGATATTAACGTAACTAGAAATCTGGTAGAGGCTGGTAATCTATTAAATATGCCTGTTAGGGACCATATCGTAATCGGCAGCAGCCACTACGTTTCTCTTAGACAAATGTTCTCAGATTTGTTTATTTAAATATTTAACTATTTATATTTTCTTTACTTATGTTTAATTGATAGTTAATAGCAATGTTTCATAATAAACTTAATTAGTTAAGTAATGTTAATGTAATTAAGGTTAATTATGACAAACACTCAAGGTGTAACTCCACAATCCCCTGGCCTAATCACTCAGGCGTATCATGGAATAGGGGCTTTGGCAAACGGCTTATTAGGATTGCCGCAAGCAGCAAAAAATGTCGCAGCTACCGCAGCTGGTGCAATTGGCGGAGTCGCTAATGGGGTGGTAAATGGGGGCGTGCATATTGGCGGCAAGGTCTTTACTTATCCTTATAATCCTGATTTAGAAGGAAAGGCAAAAGAGATTGAGCAATTGCTAGGGCATGAACTAGTGGAAATGGCGGATTGGGTGGCAGAAGCTGCAGTGGGTAAAGTAAAACTTAAAAGCCGCAATAATGTAGTGGGTTGGATAAAAAACCGCTTTAATGACTTTGTATCCAATAATAAACCGCTGGTAAAAACCATCGCTCAAGCGATTATTTACCAAGGCCTAATCAAACTAGCTAAAGATGTTGATGCCGAAAGCTTAAAGCCCTTAGATATAAACGCTCGCAGGCAGGCAGTATTAGAAAAATTCTTAAGTTTTGTCATCGTAGACGAAAAAGGTGCAAAATCTCTTCGTCAAATCGAAAGCATGACGGAAGGACCTGAGAAAAATCTGGAGAAAGTAGAGTTTTTCCGCAGAATTAGCAACAGGCTGATGACCTATTTATTCCCTAAGCAAATCTCCGACCTGCCATTGCCGGCAGTGGCTATTCCCTTAGTACAGGCTCTTGGTTGGGAAGAAATTAAAGGTTCGCTTAAAGATTTAGGCGATGGCAATTATAAAACCGGGGGAGTTGCGGGAGCATTGTATAACCTTTTTCAAAACTTTGGTGTTGATGTCATGGCTCTTGACCGGAAGGCAAGGGAAGCAAAGAAAGAATTGCCTAACACCTATAGTGAAGAGTGGGCAGAAATAAATAGTGAAAATGCAACAGTTCCCGTCCCCTCAACCACTATTGAACCTGCAGTAAAAGAATTTGCCAAAGGGGTTGTCGGTTTTATCACGGAAAACTTCCCCGGCGTCCGTAAAATTCTTACGGATTCATTAATTAAAAAAGTGTTGTCGCAAGTTTTTAAAGCTTCGGATGAGAGCAAAAAAGCCGAATGGAAAGAGAAGACCGATCAGTTTGTGAAGATGGTAGGCAATGGCATGCAAGCTTTTGTCAAAAACAATCCGGAACATGGCATCATTGATTTTGCAAATGAAGAAGCCGAAGACCTGGTGGCTTATGCTGCAGATTTGCTGGCTGTAAATGTGCCGCAATTAAAAAATGACAAGGAATTTTTCAAGAAGGCGGCGACTACAGGGATTAATTTGGTGGCCAGCCATTTCAAGAATTTAAAACAGCTTATCAGTAGCAGGAATGTTTCATTTTTTGGCGATCCTATTGTGATAGATCCGGAAATATTCAAGCCGATGGATGATAAGGAATTTGCCAAGCAAACCGCAAAAAGGCTGTTAGGCGTTTTCTTCCCTAATGGAAAAGATAGCCTGCCAGTTGCTGCCAAGAATCAAGAAAAACGTTGGGAGAAGATTGAAAAAGGAGTGGAAGCAGGGATCGCTACTATTTTTGAGACTTTAAACGATGAGTCAAAACGCAATGAACTCTTAATTAAGTTGATTCGCGCTCGAAGAACAGCAGTGCTTAAACAAATGGGCAAACCTGTACCTAAAGAATTTCCTGAAATCCCGAAAGATCCGTTGGCCTCTAGGAAATTGCTGGTTTCTGAGACTTTAGAATGGCGCGATGCAGAAATCAATCCAAGCACAATTTGGCGCGGCTTTCAGAAACAATTTGATAAGTTTGTGGAAAAGAACCTAGGGCCATTGCTGCCGGTTAAGAAAGTGTTGGATCCAATCTGCCGCTTTATCTTCATCACAGTATTGAAGAACCTGGTCTGCTTTGCCTTATATCCTGTGCTTTACGGCATGCACCAACTCTGGCGCTATCGCAATAAGAGTTGGATCAGCGGTGTAATTGATATGATAGCTATGCCGGAGAATAAGCGCTTTTTCCAGGATATGACTAGCATGGCAATAGGTTTGCTTGAAAAAGATTATCCTCTAAAAAATGTGCCGCAAGAGATTTTGGATAAAGAATTTAAAACAGCCTGCAAGCTAATTGTTAACAATACTTTAGGTTTGCATCCTCACAAGTCGTTACGGCCTTTGCTGAAAGCTTTTGTAAGGCCGGGCGCTAGCATTACTCATAAGATGCTGCGCAATATGGTGGACACTAAAGGCAGTACCCCAATTGAGCATATCTTCAAAACAGCTGCCGGGTTCTTAGCTCCCAAAAAGAAGCCCGCAGAAGTGCTAGCTCAGATACCAATTGCTGATATAGCAGTGGCAGCAGGGGTCGTGGCGTAGGAAGTAAAATACGACTAAAGCGGTGGCAACTCGCCGCATTTCAAAATGGTCCGACCCAGGGACATAGTTTACACTTTATGCTATACTATCTCTTTTAAAATGAGGTGGTTGGGTTAAAGTGTAAACTATGTCCCTGGGTCGGACCCTCACTTTTAGGCCGGTTATAACAACGCATCTGCATTGTTCTAATCAGCCTAAAAGCGAGATTAGGACGCAATCATGGGTTAAAAATGTCTCCTTGAAATTCAATCCAAAACCCCTTATGCTATCCGCCATAGGATAGAATATGTCAGACACACTGCAAAAAAAATTTACCATAGTGGCTTTGGGTTGCCGGACCAATCAATATGAGACTCAAGCATTTAAAGATCAGCTTGTCGGCATGGGGTATAGCGAAGCGCAAGAAGGGGAGGCAGCCGATCTCTGTATCGTCAATACTTGCACGGTTACAGAGTCAGCTGACAGTTCCAGCAGGCATGAAATAAGGCAGCTCGCACGAAAACATCCTTCGGCAAAAATTGCCGTAACCGGCTGCTATGCGGAACGCAATCCAGCTGCTGTGCAAGCCATTGAAGGTGTCACACATGTGGTTTCAAACAAAGACAAAGAGCAATTGCTCCAAATTCTTTACCCTGAACAAGAAATACCAGAATTTTCCATCACTCGCTTTGAAGCCCATACGCGCGCCTTTGTAAAAGTGCAAGATGGCTGCAATTCTTTCTGCACCTATTGCATTATCCCTTATGTGCGCGGCCGTTCCCGTTCCAGATCTTTGCCGGAAATCATCAGCGAAGTCGAAAGTTTACGCGATAATGGCTACAAAGAAGTCGTGATTACAGGAATTAATGTCGGGGATTTTGACGGCAACCCTGAAGAGGGGCAGGCGCCTGCCAGGCTTGCTGAACTTATCCGGGCAGTGGATGCAGTTGATGGCATTGAACGGGTCAGGGTCTCTTCCATTGATCCGGATGAGATTGATGAAGAACTTGCAGAGGCTATTTTAAAAGGGCGGAAAACTTGCCCCTCCATGCACATTGTCTTGCAGTCAGGCTCTAACGTAATTTTAAAACGCATGAACCGCAAGTACACGCGGCAGATTTTCTTAGAGACTGTCCACAAACTGCGGGCCGCTGATCCCGATTTTACTTTTACCACTGATGTGATTGTCGGATTTCCCGGAGAGACGGAAGCCGATTTTCAAGAAACGCTCGATGTAATGGCTGAAGTGCGGTTTGCTAAAGTGCATATGTTTCCCTACAGCGAAAGGCCGCGGACAAGAGCTGCGCTGTATCCCAACAAAGTGCCGCCTGAAACCATCAAAGAGCGCAAACAACGCGTGCTGCGGGCCAGCGAACAGTACTCGTTTGAACTGCGGGCGCAATATGCAGGGCGGCAAATGGAAATTCTTACTGAGAGTTATTCTCCAGAACTGGGCTCTTCGGGGCATACGGCAAATTTCCTTGAAGTCTTGCTTCCGGATGTACAGCTGGAAGCCAATCAGCTCTTAAAGGTAAAACTTATTGAGAACACGCCAAAGGGTTTGGTCGGCAAACTTTTATGAAAATAGCTATAGCTGCCAGATTCCGGCCTTATACACATAGTTTAGGAAGTTTTGCCTTGCTTCCGGCAAGTTCGCTTGCTATCCAAGCTTACCCTAACTTGTTAAAGGTTTTTGCGGTAGAGCATGGGCTTTCTGAAATTGGGATAATCGACTTTAGCTTTGCAGGACCTATTGACGATTACACTGTGCAAACAGATCTAGAAAAAAACAGAATTGCAATTTGGGGAAAAGCCCGGCAAGGGTTTTTCCGTTATTTTTTAAGCCCGGCCGGCGCCAGGCAAATAGCTCTGTCCTGGGATAAACAACCTCAAACTGCAAGCTGGCAAGCGACTCCAGGTTTGCTTGCAGAACGCCTGCCGCAACCGGCCCCTTTGTGCAGATTGTTTTTAGGGATAAGTAAACAAGGCAACTGGGAACGTATAAGAGAACGATTACTATTGGCAGAGATTTTACCCTATTGGCATGCTTTTGCTATCCGTGTTCCGGCGCTGGCCTATGTCCCGGAGCAAAACTCCTTAGCGGCCGAATGTCAACATGCCATTCAACAGCAAGAGCGTTTAAATGCCGGCACCCATTTACAAAATCTTTTCTTGGCAGGATTCAAGGGGATATTTGTCCCCCGTTTGCAAGATGAAGAGCATCAAGGGTTTTCAAAGCAAGTTTCAGAGTATATGGCGCCTATGGCATTATTAAATGCTTCTAAAAACATGATAGAAAGCCTCTTTTATCTCTTTGACGGCCGGGAATTGCGCCTGCTTCCTTGCTTGCCCCCGGAGCTGCATTGCGGCCGGATGATTGGAGTTAAGCTAGGAAACATTTTGTTAGACTTCGAATGGACTAAAAAAAAGATGCGACGTATGATGCTGCTTACAGATAGAAGCGAAACGCTGCGTGTGTTACTGCCAAAGGATATTCACTCTTTTCGGCTCTCCAAAAAAGAGCATGAAAAGGGAGCCGTTTATAACAATGGCTCCGAAATTCTTTTAGAACCGGGGGTAACCTACTTGTGCGATCGTTTTGAATAGACTTCTTTCGAATCAACTATTTCAAACGGAATTCAGTATGATGTGTCCAGTCCTTGATAAAGATGCAACTCAAGATACTAGCGAACATTTTTTTAATAATCAGGTGCAAGCCCTGATTGATGGCAATAATCACTCTCCGCATGAATTGCTTGGCCTTCACCCCTTTTTTGGAGGGAAAAAAGTCATTCGGATCTGGCGTCCCGGTGCAGATAAACTCTATATCCAGCTTTTTGGCGAAACAATTGAAGCAGCAAAATTTCATCCCGCCGGCCTTTTTGAATGCGTAGTGCCCGGGCATACCAATTGGCATGATTACAAGATTTATCATCAAAATGGCTTGCTCGACTATGACCCTTATGCTTTCCCTTCAACATTTGGCGAACTGGACGCTTTTTTATTTGCCAAGGGCACCCACTACCAACTGTATAATGTTATGGGGGGCAGGCTTTATACGCACAATGGAGTGAAAGGGGCGAAATTTGCAGTTTGGGCGCCTACGGCAAAAAGAGTTTCCCTGGTTGGTGATTTTAATTATTTTGACGGGCGCGTCAACCCATTACGCTCCTCTGCAAGCGGGGTTTGGGAGCTCTTCGTGCCCGGCTTATCTGAAGGGGAAAAATACAAGTTTGAAATCAAGACCCAATGGGATGAAATTCTAATTAAAGCTGACCCCTATGCTCTCTCGAGTGAAGTAAGGCCGGCAACCGCTTCGAAATTGGCCGAATTAGACCGCTACCATTGGAATGATGCCGCTTGGATTGAGAAAAGGCAGGCCAGAAAAAATGACCCTTACCCCATGAATGTGTATGAAGTTCACCTGGGTTCTTGGAAATGGGTAAATGGGCCGTTAACTAACTACCGCGATATCGCTCCTGTTTTAGCCAAGTATTGCAAAGAGCTGGGATATACCCATGTGGAGTTTTTGCCATTAGCAGAACATCCACTGGATGAATCGTGGGGGTATCAGGTAAGCGGTTATTACGCAGTGACAAGCCGCTTTGGCACACCGGAAGATTTTCAGTTTCTTGTAGATCATTTTCATCAACATGATCTAGGGGTTATTCTGGATTGGGTGCCAGGTCATTTTCCAACTGATGAGTTCTCATTGGGAAGATTTGACGGCACGGCCCTTTATGAACATGCAGATCCGCGCCAGGGATTCCATCCTCATTGGCAAACCCATATCTTTAATTTTGGCAGGCGCGAGGTGTCCAATTTTTTATTGGCTAATGCCTTATTTTTGTTTGATAAACTGCATATAGATGGCTTAAGAGTGGATGCTGTTGCTTCAATGCTCTATTTGGATTACGGCAGGGAAGAAAATGAATGGATCCCCAATCAATATGGGGGAAAGGAAAATCTGGATGCTATTGAGTTTTTTAAACATGTCAATTCCATTGCCCATCAAAAATACCCGGGAATCTTAATGATCGCCGAGGAGTCAACATCTTTTACAGGGGTTACTCATCCTGTGGAGCAAGGCGGCCTTGGATTTAATTTGAAATGGAATATGGGATGGATGAATGACACGTTGCGGTATTTTGCCACTGACATGCTTTTCCGCTGCTACCATCAAAATGACCTTACATTCGGGCAGCTTTATATCTATTCTGAAAAATTCATTTCCGTTTTCTCTCATGATGAGGTTGTCCATGGCAAAAAAAGCTTGATCGCTAAAATGCCCGGGGATTATTGGCAGAAATTTGCCAATTTGCGCTTGCTATACAGCTATTTGATTTGCCAACCAGGTAAGAAATTGACTTTTATGGGTTGCGAACTGGCACAGTGGAATGAGTGGTATTGCAAACGCGAGGTGGAATGGCAGCTTCTCAATTATCCTGCGCATAAAGGGATGCAAAAAATGGTAAAAGAGTTAAACCATTTTTATCTGGATAATGGCTGCTTATGGGATAGGGATTTTGACTACACAGGCTTTGAGTGGGTGGATTTAAACGACAGCAAAAACTGCGTGCTGAGCTATATGCGTAAAGGCCCCTTTCAAAAAGTGCTTTGCATCCATAATTTCACACCCCAGTACCATGAGCAGTACTTTATTGCCCTTAAAAATCTTAAGCACGTGCAAGAAGCCTTTAATACAGATCAAATTGAATACGGCGGTTCCGGCAAGGTAAATCTGCCTGTTCAAATTGTCCGCAATGAACAGGGAGATCCGATAGGCTTGACCCTTTCGATTGCCCCTTTAGCCACCCTAATTCTAAATATAGATTTTTACTAATACGCCCTTGAGAACAAAGCATGCAACAGCAGGAATACGAAGCTCTTTGCCGGGAAATTTGGCGGCATAGCCATCTGTACTATATTGAACACGCTCCTGAAATATCAGACCAGGAGTTCGATCACCTTTTAAAAAGGCTGGAAGCCATAGAGCGTGAACACCCGGAATGGGTAACACCCTCATCGCCAACGCAAAGGGTAGGGGAAAGTTTAACGGCAGGCTTTAAAACTGCTGTGCATAATATTCCAATGCTTTCTTTAGCTAACACCTATTCAAAGGAAGAATTGGCCGAGTTCATAAAGAGGATGCAAAAAACCCTTGAAAAACAAGAGCTGGCATTTTGCGCCGAATTAAAAATGGATGGAATTGCCATTTCAGCCCTTTATGAAAAGGGAAAGTTTGTCCGCTGCCTGACAAGGGGGGATGGCCGGGAAGGGGATGATATAAGCAATAATTTCCGCACGGTCCGCTCTTCCCCATTGCAGCTTGCCGGGGAAAACCCGCCGGACTATCTTGAAGTCAGAGGCGAGGTATACCTGCCGCATAATATCTTTGAAAAACTTAATGAACAGCGCGCCTTGGATGGCGATCCGCTATGGGCCAATCCGCGCAATGCAGCGGCGGGATCATTAAAGCTATTAGACCCTAAAGAGGTAGCTAAAAGGGGATTGGCGGTAGTCTTTTATGCCATTGCTGAAGTCTCTGCAGACATGCCCAAAAGTCAATATGCCGTCCACAAAAGAATTAAAGAGTACGGCCTTCCAGGATTGCAAGACATTGCCCTATGCCATAACCTGGACGATATTTGGGAATTTTCCGGACGGGTAAGGCAAAAACGGATTGAGCTGCCCTATGACATCGATGGTATTGTCATTAAATTAGACAATATTGATGACCAGCAAAGAATTGGAGCTACCGTCAAAACGCCCCGTTGGGCAGTGGCCTATAAATTTGCAGCAGAACAAGCGGAGACGGTAATCAAAGATATCACTGTCCAAATAGGAAGAACCGGGGTTATTACGCCTGTTGCTGAATTAGCGCCCGTCTTTTTAGCCGGCAGCACCATAGCAAGGGCTACCCTCCACAATGAAGAGGAAGTGCAGCGAAAAGATATCCGCATTGGCGATGCCGTCATCATAGAAAAAGGCGGGGATGTAATTCCAAAAGTAGTTGAAGTGGTATTGGATAAAAGGCCTATGGGGGCAAAACCTTGGTCTATGCCCATGCATTGTCCAAGCTGCGGCGCTCTGCTTGAAAAATCAGAAGAAGAAGTTGCCGTAAGGTGTCCCAATTTTTCAGACTGTCCAGAGCAGCAGCTGCGCTATCTCACCTATGTTGCCGGAAAACAAGCCTTTGATATTGAAAATCTCGGGGAAAAGGTGATGACACAGCTCTTTGAGAAGGGGTTTGTGAAAAAGCCCTCCGATATCTTCAAGCTGGAGGCGGAGCAGTTGTTCCAGCTCCAGAATTTTAAGCAGAAGTCGGTGGACAATCTGCTTAGCAGTATTCAAAAGGCTAAAGATGTTTCTTTGCCGCGTTTTATTATGGCTCTCGGCATTAAACATGTCGGTATTGGCACCGCTGAACTCCTTGCAAGCAAATCTGGAGACCTGCAAACCCTGGCCCTCTTCGATAAAGAACAATTGATGAAAATTGAGGGAATCGGAGAGAAAGTCGCTGAATCAATTGTGGAGTACTTTGCAGAGCCCGCCCACAAGGAAGAAATAGAGTCCTTGCTTGTTGCAGGGGTCAATCCGGCACCTATGCAGGTTATACAGTTTCAGGGGCATCCTTTCGAAGAAAAAACTTTTGTGCTCACGGGTACCCTTGAAAAATACACGCGCCAGTCGGCGAGTGCTTTGATCAAAGAAAGGGGCGGCAAGGTAGCCGGCAGTGTGAGCAAGCATACAAATTATGTACTGGCCGGTAAAGAAGCCGGCTCTAAATTAGATAAAGCTCTGCAGCTGGGGGTGGCAATACTCAGCGAAGAGCAGTTTACTTCAATGTTATAAGGTTCCCTCCATGGTTTCAATTATCTACAATATCGCGTTATTCCTTTTCGCTTTAGCATCCTTGCCTAACTTGCTGTATCAGATGGCAGTTCATGGCAAATACAAACACAGCCTTAGCCAGAGATTTGGAAAAGATATTCCCTTTGTGCCAGAGGAGCAGGAAGTGATTTGGATTCATGCCGTGTCCGTTGGAGAAACTAAGGCTGTAGCGCCATTGGCAAAAGAACTAAAAAAACGGCATCCTGCCTGTTGTTTGATTATCTCCAATATCACAGAAACAGGCCATGAAGAGGCCATTAAAACCCTGCCTTTTGCGGATTATTTCATTTATTTACCCTTTGACTTTCCCTGGGTTATAGAGAAAGCCTTAAAACGCACGCATCCTAATAAGCTGATCCTTTGCGAAACCGATTTTTGGTATAACCTGCTAACTCAGGCCAAGGCGGGAGGGGCAGAAATTAGCGTGGTGAACGGTAAAATTTCAGAGCGTTCAGCTAAGCGCTTTACAACTTTTTCTTTTTTTAGCCATAAGCTTTTCGATGCTGTGGCGCACTTCTGCGTGCAAAATGCAGAATTTGCTGAAAGGTTTAAACAAATAGGCATTCCCGCTGAAAAAATCACCGTTACCGGCAACCTCAAGTTCGATTACGATTTTCCCCCTATGAGCCCGGAGCAAAAGCGGGAGTGGATAAAAAAATTAGGGATAACTCCTGCGACTAAAGTTCTGACAATAGCCTCTACGCATAACCCGGAGGAGATGGAGTTAATGTCGGCCCTGAAAATGGTCTGGGAGCAATTTCCGGATTTAAAAGTGTTAGTCGCCCCGCGGCATCCCGAGAGGTTTGGCGATGTTGCAAAACAATTGGAAGCTGAAGGGCTAAGCTATACTTTACTGTCGGCAGTGTCAACAGGGCCGGTTAAAGAAAAGATTGTTTTGGTGGATGCTATGGGCATGCTGAAATACTTTTTTCAGCTGAGCGACCTTGCAATTGTGGCAGGCTCCTACGGCTCGAATGTCGGCGGACATAATCTGCTGGAGCCTGCAGGATTTGGCGTGCCCGTGCTTTTCGGCCCTAACATGCACCAGCAGCCTGAATTGGTCAATTTAATTCTAAAATATAAGGCAGGCATGCAGGTGTCTTTAAGCCAGCTGCCGCTGGCCGTTACCACTTTATTATCCGAGCCTGAAAATGCAAAACAGATGGGCGAGAATGGCCTCCGCTTGCTGAAAGAAAACAAAGGCTCTGTGCAAAAAACACTGCAGGCCATAGACTCGTAAAGAATACAATGCTTTAGAGTAGCTTACAGAGCGTTTTTAGTTTTTTTTCATGAATATGCGTTTAGGTGTTGGTGATAAATAGGTATATGTGTTACATTTATTCCATAATCCATGACGCGGGGTGGAGCAGGGGTTAGCTCGTTGGGCTCATAACCCAAAGGTCGGAGGTTCGAATCCTTCCCCCGCTATTTTTCTTGAGGGCGGTATAGCTCAGTCGGTAGAGCAGCGGAATCATAATCCGCGTGTCGTCGGTTCGAATCCGGCTGCCGCTACTTTTAAGCATAAACTTAATTTTCTTTATTAATTCTAATGACAAGTAAAAGGGACCATAAGGACGCCAGAGACCTTAGGGACTTAAAGGACTAAGCCCTAATATATTGTTAAACCTTTTACGCCTTGTTCCTTTGCGTTTAATTTTTTAACAAAACTTAAATCATTTGAAGTCAAATGATTGGCGCTTAGTCTATTAAGTCCCTAAAGTCACTGGTGTCCCTACTGTCTCTTGTCCCTTTAAGCGCCTAATTCGGATTTATGCTATCTACCAGTAAAAATTTCTTGAAAAATTAGCTTAAAATAAGATATCAATCGCCTTTGCTCTTCACAATAGGAATGATATCAAATGCGACATCTTTTCATGCTTTTTCAGTGGCTTGTAATTGCCATTACGGTCCAGTCGTGTTGCTGCCCACATAGATTAATGCCTTCCGCAGAACCTGCTCCTTTAGAGCCTTTTTATGTTCCTGAACGGATACGCGTGGCTTTAGTATTGGGCAGCGGCGGCGTACGGGGCATGGCTCATGTTGGCGTGCTGGAAGTGTTTGAGGAGTATGGCATCCCGATTGACTTGATTGTCGGCTGCAGCGCCGGGAGTATTGTCGGAGCGCTATATGCAGAAAAATGTTCTGTAGCGGCAATCAAGCCCTGTGTCATGGAAATGCGCACGCACTCAATGATGGATATAGAGTGCTGGAATATAAAATATGGCCTTTCACAAGGCGACTCGATGCATAAGGTAATTGATAAATATCTTGAAGCTGAAGATTTCTGCCATCTGAATATCCCCTTTGTATGTTGTGCAGCCGATCTGCATTCCGGAGAACTGATCCCTATGGGATCGGGAGATTTGATAAGTTCAATCAGGGCTTCTTGTTCGATCCCATTTGTATTTGTGCCTTGCGAGCTAAATGGACGCATTTTAGTTGACGGGGGGACCATTAACCCCAATCCTGCCAATATTGCTCATGATTTAGGTGCTGAAATTGTGATTTGCGTCGATCTATGCGAATTACTGGAAAAAACTTTTCCTACAAACTTGTTTACTGTTGCCACCCGTGCTGCTGAAATAGCTTTTATGTGGCAGAATGAAACTTGTACTTCGTGCGCCGACGTCACCATACGCCCCAAAACTTGCGGCGTCGGTTCTTTTAATGATAAAATGAAGTGGAAAGTATACCAGGCCGGCAGGGAAGCAGCACTTGAGAAAATTCCTGAGATCCTGGAACTGTTGTCGCGTATCCCGCCGGACTGCACTTCAGATTTAACGCGAAGAAGATTAGTTTGCATGCAGCCTTATGTGCCAGGCATTTATCGCCAGGAAAGCTAATACTGAGACTAAGATTTCTCGCTAAATTTTCTGATTTGAATTTGATGGGAATCAGTGTGGTCAACTTCAATCATTGTTTGATTATCTGATACCGAGTAGTGATTCAAAAGGCGCAATATATTATAAGCATGATCTGCAGGGTGCAGTTCAATTAACCCCCGGTTTGGATCCAGCACAAATCCCATGCCTTGATATTTAATATACACCATGGCATGCGCCCCCTCATGCGTCATAATTGAGAGGTCGTAGACGCCATCGCTTAAGCGGTGAAGATTGCTTAAATAATGCCGATCATCTGATATGCCTATAGGGCCCAATTCGTGTTCACAACTTTCAAGCAGCATTTCTCTGCTATTGGCAACGCGAGTTGCAGCTTTGGTGTCTACAGCCATCCATTGATTGAGATCCAGCAGATTCTGCACTTTCTTATCGATTATAGAAGGGGCAAGAGGTTGTTTGGCTGCCGCTTTTTTTTGCTCCCGGTAGGCTTTGAATAATTTTATCGGATTTCGGGTGGCGGCAACAGGTTGCGGGACTGTGCGATCATAGACCTGCTTCATGATCTCCTTATTGGCATTTTTAACGCTCAATGTTCCTAAAAAAATATTATTATTTTCTTTCATGTCCTGGTGGGCAAGTGTTGTAATTGCAAGAACATTAATGCAGCCGGCCTGGATAGATTTTGCTTCTGCATCCGAGATTTTTCCCTCATTTTTTCTCGATTCAATTTCAGCAAAGATTAGAGCTTTTAACTCCCGATCTGAGCTGTAGGGATTTTCTTGAAAAGTTTTACAGGTAATTACGAAGATAGTAGATTCTACTGTTTTACCGGCTAATTTGGCCTTTGAAGATTCAATTAGCTGATTAAGGGCTTCGTTCGAAAAGGATTTAGGCATGTAATAAGAGAGGAGCAGAATTTTTGCTAACTCAATTTCAAAATCTGAATAGGTCCCATTATTAAACAGATTTTTATCTAAGATGTCGTCGGCCATTTTAAGTAATTCGTATTCGCGGACCTTCTCATAAACTAAGTGATTGGCCAGTGCAGCTGGACCGATTCCTTCCTTATTTTCCTTTGCAAATTCCATTAGGGTTGCTTTAAACCGGGTTGGCTCAAGAGGAGTATTAAATAGCTGGAGGGCCTTGCGCGCAAATTCTATGGAACTGCCCACGCATACAGCATCTCTATGAAAAGGGGGGAGTTCCCTATCCGTGATGGCCAATTCATTTGTAGTGATGACATCTTCAAGTAAAGTTTGCGCTTCTTTTTTAAATCCCTTCTCCTTTTCTTTATCATTAAGCTCAAGGCGCGGAATGTTTTTGGTTGGTATTAAAAAATTTTGTCCAAAGAGGATTTTGGTCTTAAATTGTTCGCGTTCATAAATTTTGTGCTTTTTAGCAAAGAGAAGGCGCTCTTTGGCTTCTGGATTGTTTGTTTGAGCAATTTCTTTATCGAGCTGGAAAATTTCTCGCGACACAGCAACGAACTTTTTATAATTTTTAGGAGAAAAACGATAGCGATTCTCACTAATAATATCTTTAGATTCTTTTTGTTTATCTAAATTATATCCCCTTGAGGGTGTTTGATTATTTTCTGGTAAGATTGGTGGAAAACCCATATTTAACCTTACTTTTATAATTATTATATAACTATTAATAATTTTTTAATAACTGTATGTAATTTAAATTTGGATTTGACAAATTAGCGGAATGACTGCTAAAAAATACCTAAAAGTAAAGGTGTTTCTATGAGCAAATTAAAAAAAAACTATCTCAATAAAAATAAACTTCCGCTTGTTCTTGAACCGGACACGGCATTTCAAAAGCAAGATCTTGCTGCAGTTTTAAAGGCTGAAGAGGACCTGATCAAAGAAGGAATCAGAGAACATGGGGGAGTCTTGCTCAGAAATTTTCCGATGGAGACTGCTGATGATTTTGCTGAAGCTTTAAGAGTATTAGATTTAGGCAAGGGAATTGATTACATCGGCGGAGACAGTCCTCGAACAAAAGTTAAAGATCACATTTACACTTCTACCGAAGCGCCCCCTTCCATAAAAATTCCGTTGCATAATGAGCTCAGCTTTGTCAAAAATTACCCGCGCTATATCATGTTTTTTTGCGAAGTAGCCCCGCAAGAAAAAGGGGAAACTATCATTGGGGATGCGCGCAAAATTTACCAGTCGATCGACCCTAAAATAAGGGAAAAGTTTGCCAGCAAAGGCTTAAAATACATCTCTCGCTACTACTATAAAAGCAAGTTGATGGATGCCATTAATAGCCTGCAAAAAGGGCATAAAACATGGCTGGATGTTTTTGAAACAGAAGATAAAAAGAAAGTAGAGCAACTTTGTCTTGAAAATGAATTTGCTTATAAATGGAATCAAAATGATTGGTTAGAAATTAGCCAAGTCAGGCCTGCCGCAATGGCTCACCCTGAAACTAACGAAATGGTGTGGTTTAACCAGGCGCATCTTTACGATTATAACCCAAGATTATTAGGCTTTTGGCGCTATTTGGGCGCACAAGTTCTTTACGCGCGCAAGTACATGCTTTACCATGAGATTTTTTATGCCGATGGCAGTAAAATAGATCGGCAAGATCTCTATCATGTAATGGATAAACTCGATGAAAATACCATTGCCTTTCCATGGAGAAAAGGGGATTTAATGATCCTGGATAATGTGCTTGCCATGCACGGGCGTGCGGCCTTTACAGGCAAACGCCGCGTACTGACAGCCATGGCCAATTAGTTTCTTTTCACTAAAGTAGTAGAGGCTTGCTGGCTTGGAAATAGCACTAAGTCGGCAATGTTTACATGGGGAGGACGAGAGGCAATAAACAGCAGTGCCTCAGCTATATCTTCAGCCTTTAAAGCTTCTATCCCTTGATAGACCTCCTTGGCTTTTTCAGTGTCGCCGTTAAATCTTACTTGGCTAAACTCCGTTTCGGCCATGCCGGGGGAAATATAAGAAGCTCGGACTCCTGTGCCAGCAAGCTCCATGCGCAGAGTATCAGTAATGGCTCTTAAGGCAAATTTTGTGGCGCAGTAAATCCCCCCGCCAGGGTAAGTCTGGTGGCCGGAAATGCTGCCTACGTTAATAATGAGGCCCGATCGACGCTGCAGCATGCCGGGGATGATTTGCTTTGTCAGATTGAGAATGCTATTGACATTTGTATCAAACATAGTTTCCCAGTCATCTTCAGGAGTTTCCCAAACCTTTGCCAGCCCTTTGACGAGCCCTGCATTATTGATTAAAATATCGGGCGTAAATTGTGCAAGGCGATCTTGCAGCTTCTCATTGATTGAACTATGGTCGCGTACATCTTCTACTAAAATATCTACCTGGACTTCTGTAGATTTCAACTTATCCTTTAGTTGATGCAATCTTTCTTCTCGTCTGGCAATTAAAAGAAGATCGCACCCTTGCCGGGCAAACAGTTGCGCTGCAGCTTCGCCGAATCCTGAACTGGCCCCTGTTATAATGGCTTTTTTTCCTTGCAGTGTTTTCATAAAAAAATAATTGCTACCTATGTTTGGTTAGTATATTGGTTAGAGATTGACTAGCAAATCTCTGGGTTAAAAGGAGCAGTAATGGTTAACTATGTATGCACTCTTATTTTCTCTTTGCTCATTCCTTTGTCAATGAGCCTATATGCTGAGCTCTTGCCAATTGAGAATGGGCCTATACATGAAGCTCTGGCGACTCAAATAAATGCAAATCTTGTCCTCGAAGCTGTCTCATCTGCTCCGCCAAAAAATATCACAGAAAGAATACCAGCTCAAGAAATCTCTGATGCCCAATGGATTCCAGGATATTGGGCCTGGTCTAAAGAGCGTAAAGACTATATTTGGATTAGCGGGGTGTGGCGGATTCCTCCCCCCGGGCAACAGTGGATAGCCGGTTATTGGGAAAAATTTGAAGACGGCTGGGTCTGGCTGAATGGATTTTGGAATGACAAGCCTTTAGACCAAGTCGATTTTATTAAGGAGGCTTTACCTGCAGCGCCCGAAGAAGCACCCGCAGAGTCACCTGGACGTCAGTTCTTTTGGTCCCCCGGCTATTGGGATTACGACATAACTGGCAAAAATTTCGATTGGGTGGCCGGTGAATGGCAGCCGCTGGATCCAAACTGGGTATTGGTTCCGGCACATTATGAATGGCGGCCAGACGGCTATATTTTCATTGAAGCCTTCTGGGATTGGCCTTTAGAATTACGCGGACAGCTATTTGCTTCTATGGCAATCAACGCTATGGAAGGGGTAGATTTGGTATTTCAACCGTTTGTTAAAGTGCCCTTCCAGCAAGTTATTGACATTTTGCTGCCCTGCTACCCCAATTACCTTTGTTTATTTTATCACCACTACTGCTACCATCCAGATTTTTGGGAAGGATATTGGGGTACGCCGCCATGGTGGGGATGGCAAAATTGGTGGTGCATAGGATGGGAACAGCAATGGGGAGTCTGGTGGTGGTACTGTCATCCAGGATATCCTCAGCCCTATTGGATGACAAGCGAGATCGCCTCTTTAATCCCCCCTCCGGCCCCACAACTCCTGCAGTGGGTGGAACCTGCGGTCCCGCCGGTTATTGTGACACCAAAGGGAGTTGTTAAAATAAGTCAAATCCAGAATGCCTTAAAATATCTCCCGGGAAAAAACACTCTGCCGATTATTCCTGCAAACAAAGCGGTAAAGGACAAATTTTTTGAAAATTTGGCCAAGCAACCTGCAAAACCTGTACAGATCCTAAAGCCTAAAGGAACATCTATTGTAAAAATACCGCCGGCAGCGGTATTAAATCCCATCAAAGGAGAAAAAGTTCCCAAGCCTGTGAAGACTATGAATCTTCCCAAGATACCTAAAATAGCCCTTCCCCCTTCTCCTGTTACGCAACCAGTATCGCCCATAATTGAAAAGCCGGCAAGGCCTCCGATTCGAAAAATCTACCCGAACCAGCCTGTTGATACAATAGATAATTCACTAACTCCTTCTCCTGCAATAGTGCCTCATGATTTGCCAAAACCGCAAAAACCTGCAAGGCCGCTGCCGCCAAGGCCGGCAATTGATGTAGATAGAAATAACTGGCCTATAAACCCGCAGCAAAATAATACAGTTACGCCTTATCCGCAACAAGTTCCGCAAGATTGGCCAACACCTGCAAAGCCTGCAAGGCCGCTGCCGCCAAGGCCGGCAATTGATGTGGATAGAAATAACTGGCCTATAAACCCGCAGCAAAATAATGCAGTTACGCCTTATCCGCAACAAATTCCGCAAGATTGGTCAACACCTGCAAGGCCTATGTTTCCTCAGGGGGATAAAAATCAGGGTAACTGGCCTATACAAGCTCTGCCAGTCGACAGGCCTGATCCTCAACCTGTAAATAGCCCTGCTGACAGCCAGTCAAATATCCAACAGTTGCAAAACTTGCGCCAAAGTCTTAAAAATGAAAAACATGGAGATAAATAGTAAGATGAGCATCATAAAAAAATGTATTTTAACTTTTTTATTGCTGTGTGTACAGCTGCCAATTTTTGCAGGCGGAGGCGACTATCCTCCTTTTACAGGCAATGAAGAAGCGCAATATGTCCAGTCTTTGCAGGATGCTGTAGCCAATCAACGCAAAAAAGTTGAAGAATTAGTGCAAGCTATGGCTAGCAGCGACCGGATTTTAACCGCAATGGATAGGGTAAGTGTAGACCATGCAGCTGCAGTCTTGAATGTCAAAGAGACCTTATATGGCAACTTCGTTGGTACGCAGTCATTAAGAAGCCCTCTAGTAAGGAATAGACTGCTTGCACTAATGCAAAAAGAATCCATTTCCCCTCAAGACTTGGCTGAATTTCAAGGGATAGTAACGGAAGAGAAGGCCCATATCAATCAGCAGCTGCAGAATGCCCAGCAACAGCAGCAAAACCAGCAGAATCCTCAAAACCCTCAACCCTCCTGGCAAAATTCACAGCCATCATATCAAGATCAGCGCTGGCAAAATCAACAATGGCAAAACCAGCAGCAGCAGCAGCAGTGGCAAAACCAAAGGTGGCAACGGCAACAACAGCAAAATCAGCAGCAGCAGTTACAGTGGCAGCAACAGCAGCAGCAAAAACAATATCCGCACTAAATTAAGAGTGTAAAATCAAAGGAGAACATATGCGTTTTACAACAAATATTGGATTCATCTTATTAGCTATTTATCTAATTTTGGTGGGTATTACAAGCCTGGTTGCTTTAGCAATACCTGCAGTTGTAATGGGAATCATTGCCCTGCTGGCCGGTATCTTTATCCTCATAGGCAAATAGGGTTTATTACAGCCTGTCCGTGCCGGCGTGCGGGCATGGCAGGCTGCTTATAATGGCAATCTGGATCTTAAAAAGGTAGCAAGTCGGGTTTAAAATTCAGATTTTAGCTCGAATTGCCAGCGGCCATAATAATTGATGCCCGCTCTTTAAGACGCTATCAAACTCTTCCATGCAGTTTACATATAGCTGATAGGCAGTTTAGAATTATTGAGCAGCTGCATTCCTCCAATGACGTTGCCAACTTTAGACCAGCCATGCTTTAGAAGCAAAGAGGCTGCAATAGAAGAGCGATTGCCGCTTGCGCATATTAAAGCTACAAATTCATGCTTCGGGATGGTGTTCATTTTTATGAGGAAATTTTGTAGTTCTAAGTGGTGAGCATGCTGTACATGGCCCGCATTCCATTCATCTGCAGTCCTTACATCTAGAAGATAATAATTTGAATTTTCGCAGCGGATATCCAGTAAAGGAAAAGAGGATAATGAAAGTTGATTGTTTGCGGTTAACTTGGGCGACCATGTGTGAAACCCTTTAACGTTTTGAAATCCCCGGCTATGCAATTCATAAATTGCCAAATGTGCTTGGTCTAAATTTGGGGTAACGATCAAAATAGGTTCATTTTTAGGAATAAAATAATTGGCCCAATGAGAAAAACTAGGGGTGAGGGCAATGTTTACAGATTTGGCGATATGCTGTGCTGCAAACTCTTCAGGAGGGCGGATATCCAGCAAAAAAGAATCAGCACTGCTTTCTATAAAATATGAGGCATCCAGCGGATCTATATCTGTTGACATCAATATGACCTTATTTAATGATTTTTGCACCAATATTTATGGACGTTATGTGCGATCTACTTGTTTTTCCCTATACTCAGTATCCTATATCTCTCTGGAATAGAATTCAAAACAGTTCCGCGCAAGCCTGGCAATTTTCTAGAAGATACTCTCTGACAGTTCAAAAGTTAGCCCAAGTAGGGCTTAATTGTATTTTCCTGGCAGGGAGGGCAGCTTCTCAGGAAAGGTTGTCTCAGGTTTCACTTGCTATTAGCAATTCATTAAGCGTCTACTCCCTTAGCTATTTTACTGATTACCTCAGAAAAGAATGGCAAGATGCACAATTTTCTTGCAAGCTTGCCTTGCCGAAAATGGCCGCCTTGTCCCTGTTTAACTTTGCACAAATGGCAAATGATATCTTAATGACAATTACGGCATCCGTTGCGGCAGGGTTGGGGCTGGCGGGTCACGAGGAGTTGCAAAACGATATTTATGGCGGCATGCGGAGTTGGGGATATGCTAGTTTAGCCTGCATGATGGGGGCCCTAGCCATTAATATAGTTGTGACAAATCGGCTCCATAATAAATTTCAGCGAAGGGACTTTTTGTGGAAAGAGCAAAAGGACATTTGCTGCCTGCTTAAAGGAAAACTGCCGGAGCCGCCGCTTTTTGAAGGTTTGGCTGTTAAGCAGGGGATTTTTGCCGGATTGCAGGTTCACACTAAGACCTTAACAACTGTCGAAATTCAACAAATAGCAGCAGAAATCCGCTTTTGCATGGATAAAGATAATTTATTCCCTTTGCTTGAGAAAATGCAAGAATGTAAGAAGTATGCCGATTTATTTTCTATCGTCAAAGAAAACATTGCCACCCAAATGAATACCAACTTAAAGCCTAAAGTGGCCCTAAGCCTTATAGGCTTTATCATTTTACTCATCGAATACCGGTATACTGTTAACGCAACAATTACCCGTTTACTCAATCTGCTGATTTCTGGCTGCACCGCCTATTACGCAGTAAAAGAAAACTGGCAAGAATACCAACAGCGCGCCGCCACCCAAATGGTCTAAGACTCTTTTGAAGAAACTAGGCTGGTAGCAGTTAAGTACTGAATAGCCATTTCCGACAGCTTTGGCACCATTTCTTCATTCAAACAAGACGGACACATAATCGTCATACCACTGATTTAACTTTTGTCATCGATTTAATTCCTGCCGTTCTGGTCATTACCACAGCCCTTTTATCTTCTATCCCTCAAACGTTATGGTCATAGCAAGCCTTGTTGATATTCAATAAAATATTTGTTGCTTATTTCTTGTCTCTCTGCTATACAACTGCGCCCAAGAAGAATCGGCCAATTCTTGCATCGTTATAAATAGTTTGAACATAGCAATAGTTTTTTTATGAAAAAATTACTTTATACAATAATGTTATTGCTCACTATAACTTTGACTCCAGCACTTCAGGCATTTACCCCATCTTATAATCCAGAAATTAAAGAATTTGTAATCACTGTTCCTTCAGATAATCTTACAGTAACCCCTGAGGCATTTTAGTTGAATATCAAGGGCAGCAATTTCCGGTCCAGGCTCAATTAAAAATGGG
Organism: Verrucomicrobiota bacterium; assembly: GCA_023428915.1. Taxonomy (GTDB): domain Bacteria; phylum Chlamydiota; class Chlamydiia; order Chlamydiales; family JAEYWL01; genus JAEYWL01. Next base: position 1,098 of record JAEYWL010000048.1, on the reverse strand, counting down.
CAACAATGGACTGTACAATTTCGCGCTGGATTATTTTCTTGTCCAAATGGCCATATGCGTATATGTCCTTTTTGTGGCGGATGTGGATATCTAGGTTGCCCATACTACTGTGATGGTACATGTACCTAAATTACTAGTTTAAGCCCACTTTGTCTTGAACTTAACAAGGTGGGCAAAAAAGATAAAATTTAATAAGGATTAAAGGCATGAGAATAGTATTTATTATATTTTCCTCCCTCCTAGTAACAATTAATGCTTTTGCCGTTCCTTTAAAAATTAACTCCGAAGACTACCATGTTCTTGACAAGTTTTTTAATAAAATGTTTATCGATGCCGAATATGGTTATGTGATAAATGGCAGCAAACCGGCATCACAAATGAATATCACTCCTTTGGAAAATCTGATAACCCCTCAAGCTTTAAATTTCAAAACAGCTGTTTTAGCAAGGCAAGTAATTAGCTCATGGAAAGGGTTAAAGCCTAATCAAAAAAATAATGTATTAAAAATTGCTGAAAGTAAAACTGGAAAATATTCCATACCAATTTATGAATTCTCTTTTATAAATGTGGCTAAGTGTAGAGCAGTAATAGAGTCCAATATAGATCTATTTCATTATGTTCTTGGACCTTCATTCAGCGCTGATCAATTAACAGAATATTTAATTCTCTCTCATGAACCGATTAAAGAAATAATTGGTCATGATAATGCTTTACAAGGGATTATTATGGGATTCGGTTCTTATAATAGTTTAATGCATAGCCGAATTGAGAGCATGCAAAACTCTCAAATGTCCAGCGACATTTTGCCATTTACGGCCCATGGAAACTTGATGAGTCAAAAAGCTATTAGTCTGATGTCACTTCCATTAGTTAAAAAATTATATTTATCTTATGTTAATCATCCAGATTTTGTGACAGATCAAGACAACTTTTCAATACCCGGACCAAAACTTGGTTTTTGTAGCTCTGAGGAAGAGTTGGACTTCTTGGTGCAATGCAGAGAAGAAACTCCAGAGTGCCTTATGCATAAGCCGCGCTTTATTTTTGGAGCTTATAAGCATTCTAGCAATCAACAACTATTTGCAGAGCTTGTACAAT
>JAEYWL010000046.1 GCA_023428915.1 Verrucomicrobiota bacterium | reverse complement strand
GGACAATGGACCTTAATGACGCCATGGACCTTATGGACTTAATGGACTAAGCGCCAATTGCTTGTCGTAAATGTCTTTGGCGTCGTTAAGGTCCATAATGTCATTTGATATAGCTAAATCTGACTTATGAACTGTCTCTTAAGGACGCCATGGACCTTATGAACTTAATGGACTAAGCGCCAATTGTTTGTCGTTAATGTCCATTGCGTCGTTAAGGTCGATAATGCCGTTTGTCCATTCCAAAACCGGACTTTAGGGATCGTCTTAGACCCAGCCTCTGGTGACAACGCGCCAGCCTAGAACGTCCATCACTTTGGAAATGCTTAGAGGAGGAGCTCCTAACAATAACTGAGCGCCAACTTTCAGCAATTCGCAAGCGGCAATATATTTCAAACCTTCCACAAATTGATTAGCGCCGTGTTTCATTAGGGCGTAGCGTTCCTGGTTCACTGTAGAATTTGGATCATATTTAGTGTGTGTGATAAAAGATTTAATCTTTTCCCAAAGGATAACTACGGCTTGAGAAACCATATGCCAAGTACCCTGAGCGAGTTTTCCAAGTCCAATTGCGCCTGTTCCGATTGCGATGCTCCAGCCCGCAGCATTCGCAGCAGTGGTTAATCCCTGTGCTACTGTAATCATCATAATGAATATCTCCTTAAATAAAAAATATTACGGCTATTACCATATAGCCTGATTTTCTTTTTTGTAAACCTTCAGTTTTGTTATTATTGTCCCATGAAATCTTTTGAAAATATTTTTACAGAAATTGCCGCAATAGAGTCTAAGCTTGGTTACTGCTTTAACGATAAGCATCTCTTAGCTCTCGCCTTTGTGCATCGTTCTTATTTGAACGAACACCGGCAAATCATCAAGCAGCACAATGAGCGGCTTGAGTTCTTAGGCGACTCAGTCCTAGGCTTGCTGGCGGCCGAGTATTTATACAAATATTTGCCCTCAACCCCTGAAGGAGAGCTTTCATATTTACGTTCGCGGCTGGTTGAGTCCGCTTCTTGCGTCAAGTACATGCAGCACTTAGATCTAGGCCATTATATCTTGCTTGGCAAGGGTGAGCGCATGAATGACGGCAGGGGCCGCGATTCTATTTTAGCTGACTTGTTCGAAGCCCTAATTGGTGCGATCTTTATCGATGGGGGCTTAGAAGCCGCCAAAAAATTCCTGTTTAAGAATTTCTCAGGAGAAATTGAAGAAATTCTCAAAAAGCCTCTGCGCAATTGGAAGGCCATGCTGCAAGATTTTTCCCAAAAAAAATACCAGCAAGCTCCTGTTTACCATGTGCTTAGTGAAGAGGGCCCGGACCATAGCAAAAAGTTTTGCATTCTCGTTTTGATCAACCAAAAGGAAGTTGGCCGCGGCGAAGGCAGCTCCAAAAAAGAGGCGCAGCAGGCAGCAGCTGAAGACGCCCTCGTAAAATTAGGAGCTTAAAGTGGCCAAATCAAAAAGCGTTTGGTACTGTTCAAACTGCGGCCATAAACAAGCGCGCTGGTCGGGGCACTGCCCGCAATGTTCCCAATGGAACACAATGCATGAAGAAGTAGAAACCCCTGTTGCCAGGCGTTTTGAAGCCCAGCCTACCGCCCCCAGCCGACCTGTACGGCTAAAAGAGATCTCGCATGTACAAACGCCCAGGATGACTAGCCATATCCAGGAATTTGACCGGATGATGGGCGGCGGCGTGGTTCCCGGATCGCTGACCTTGGTTGGAGGCGATCCCGGTATCGGGAAATCGACGCTCATGCTGCAAATCGCCAATACGTTTGCCAGGCAAGGACTGTTAGTCTTGTATATCTGCGGCGAAGAATCTGTGGAACAAACTTCCCTGCGCGCTAAACGTCTAGGAGTGGAAACAGATAGCTTGCTGCTCTTAAGCGAAACAAACTTTGCCTCCATCAAAGCTCACATCGACCAAATTCAACCGGCAGTATTGATTGTAGACTCCATTCAGATTGTCTATAAAAGCGAATTGCAGTCCGCTCCGGGCTCTGTGACACAGATCCGTGAAACTACCGCGGAGTTTATGTATCTCGCTAAAGGAAACGGCATAGCGACCTTTTTAATCGGGCATGTGACTAAGTCCGGCGAGATCGCCGGGCCCAAAATTTTAGAGCACTTGGTGGACACTGTGCTTTACTTTGAAGGGGATAAACAACACCACTACCGCATGGTCAGGGTAGTTAAAAACCGTTTTGGCGCAACCGATGAAATTGCAGTCTTCCAAATGAGCGGCCAAGGGCTGACCGAAGTATCAAATCCTAGCGAAATTTTCTTGGAAGAGCGGCAAAAAGAGACCATAGGTTCTGTAATCATTCCCACGATTGAAGGTTCACGCCCTATCTTGGTTGAAGTGCAAGCGTTGGTTACAAACAGCGTATTCAGCACCCCCTCGCGCAGATGTACCGGTTTAGATCAAAACCGGCTGGCCCTATTATTGGCTGTATTAGAAAAAAGAATCGGCTATCCCCTATATCAAAGCGATGTCTTTGTTTCCATTGCCGGCGGCCTGCGCATTGTCGAGCCTGCCATTGACCTGGGGGTGCTGCTGGCAGTCGCTTCCTCTTTGCGCAATCGGATTGTCGATCCGGAAACACTCGTAGTAGGCGAGGTTGGCCTGGGCGGCGAAATCCGCAGCGTGCCGCGCATCGAAAGCCGCATTAAAGAAGCCATCCACATGGGCTTTAAACGCTGTATCGTGGCTAAACACAATCTAAAGGGTATTTCAGAAGAGATGCGCAAAAAAATCCAGATAAAACCGGTCAATCTAGTAGAAGAAGCAATAGAAGCCCTAATGTAACTCTTAAAAACGAGTCTGAATCATACAAATTAACAATTTTTAAGCATGATTTTTCATATCGAAAACATCTTGAAAAGTGAACAAGATTTATTAGAAAATATAAAACAAGATAGACGGGATCGCCTTCTACGTGTCCGTGCCCGCATGCGTATCTTATTACCTATATCTTGATAAATAAACGCAGAGGCGCGGGAGACAGAGAGAGACGCAGAGAATTTTAAGATGAAGCATTCATATTTATTAAAGTTATCTCTTAATAAAAAAAAGCCATTAAGAAAAATAAAAAACATGATTCTTTCGTCGTAATATCCCGCTAAAATCCCTCTGCGTCTCTGTGCCTCTGCGTTAACCTCTTAAAAAGATATGGGAAATTGAATGCGCACGGCACGAGCTCGTAGAAGGCAAGCCCGCTTTTCCTGCTATTAACCAAAAACATATTGTATCAAGGGTTTGTTGAAGATGGTAAAGAGTATACACATAGGGGCGCGAGCCTCGCCGCTATCCCTGGTTCAAGTGCAGGAAGTATTAGGTGAATTGCGTTTAAGCCATCCCGAAATCGACTTCACTGTAACAGCTATGCCAACCAGCGGCGATCTCGACCGCACCACTTCCCTGCGCGAATTGGATAAAACCGATTTTTTCACTAAAGAGCTCGATGCACTGCTCTTGAACGGTGGTTGCCGCATTGCCATTCATTCGGCCAAGGACTTGCCCGATCCCCTGCCAAAGGGTTTAAAGATTGCGGCAATAACAAAGGGTGTCGATCCTTCCGATTCATTAGTACTGCGCCAAGGAGCTACTTTAGAGAGCTTGTCAAAAAATGCCATTATAGCCACCTCTTCGATGCGCCGAGAAGAAAATGTGCAGCAGCTCAGAAGAGATCTCACCTTTTGCGACATCCGCGGCACTATAGCGGAACGGCTGCAAGTATTGGAGAAGGGCAAAGTAGATGGAGTGGTCATTGCAGAGGCAGCATTGATTCGCTTGGGGCTGACCCATCTCAATCGTGTACGCCTACCCGGCACCACTACACCCCTGCAAGGACAACTGGCCATACTAGCCCGTGAAGATGATAAAGAAATGGCTGCTTTATTCACTAAGCTTGATATACGCGAACCAAAAAAGACTCTTTATCTAGGTTTGGAACCGCCCAAAGAGCTTGCCAATACTGTGTTTCATTTCCCTATTATTGAGACCTTTCCTATTTCTTCTGAAATTAATTTGGCACAAAATGAACTAGATAAAGCTTCCCACATCCTATTCACCAGTCGCACAGCTGTGAGCCTCTTTTTCAATAATCTAAAATTACCGCAGCTGTCAAATAAAACCTGGCTGGCAGTCGGTAAACGCACAGCAGAAGCTTTAACTGAGTACGGCATTGCCGGCGTCTTAGTCCCTGAGCAAGAAACTGCAGAAGGGGTTGTGGCTTTATTAGAATCCCTGGATTTAAGCCAAAGCCATCTGCTTTGGCCTCACGCAGCTGCTGCACGCAACGTAATCGGCACCTATTTAACAGGCAAATCTCTCTCATTTGCCGAATACAGCATTTACACCACTTCCACACGTCCTTACCAATTCTTACCCGACCTCAATCAATTTGAAGAACTGCACTTTACCAGCCCTTCAACTGTACAGGCTTTCATCGACCTTTTCGGAAGCTTGCCGCCGCACAAACGCTTAACCGCCATCGGTCCCATTACTCAAAGTGCTCTAAATTCCAGAATAATTAAAACTCGACTTGCTACCTTATAAGGTAGCAAGTCGGGTTTAAATAAGTTCTATGGCGACAGGGCAATGGTCGGAACCCATTACCTCGTTTAAGATATACGATTGCTTTAATTGCGGGCGAAGTGCAGGCGAGATCAAGAAATAATCAATGCGCCAGCCGATATTTCTTTCACGGCACCTATTGAATTGACTCCACCAGGTATAATGTCCGGGTCCTTTTTCAAATTCTCGGAAAGTGTCGATAAAGCCGGACTCTATGATGCGATCGAACCCCTGGCACTCTTCCGGAGTAAAGCCATGGTTTTTTACATTGGCTTGTGGAAAGGTCAGATCGATTTCTGTATGGGCGACATTCAAATCTCCGCAAAAGATAACAGGTTTTTTACTCTCCAGATTTTTTAAATATTTTAGAAAATCGGTGTCCCACTGCTTGCTGCGGTACTCGAGCCTGGAAAGATCTCTTTTAGAGTTGGGCACATACACATTTACCAGAAAAAAATTTGGATATTCCAAAGTGATTGTCCTGCCCTCCTGATCGTGAATATCGAGCAAAATGCCATTTACAACTGAAAGAGGGTGTTCTTTTGTAAAAACACAAGTACCGCTGTAGCCTTTTTTCAGCGCTGCATTCCAATATTGGCGATATGGCAGGATATCAAGCGGCACTTCTTCTTGGCGCGCTTTAGTTTCCTGAAGGCACAAGATGTCAGGGTTGTATTTGCTAATAAAGTCTATGAATCCCTTTTTAAGGATTGAGCGTATGCCATTCACATTCCAAGAAATAATTTTCATAGATTTCAATAAAGCTGTGGTTTTGATTTTTTTCTGTTTTAAACCCGACTTGCTACCTTCTAAGAGTCAGATTCGAGCTCTTAGAAAGAAAATAATTTCAATATGACCTATTATAAGGCAGCGATCAGAGTCTTAAAAAGTTAAGTTATTTGCACTTTTTTTGAAACGGTTAGTTCATAACCTAAAGCATGAATGAGTTTCAGTACTGTGCCAATTTCTGTTTGCCCCTTTCCTTGCATCAACTTATATAATGTCCCTCTGCTAAGATGAGCTTGCTTAGCTAAATGTGAAATTTTTCCATGAACGCGAATAATGTCTTTAAGTGAAAGTTTAAAAGCTTCAACATCTTCATCCGCTAAGGCTTGATTTAAAAAGCTCATAGCAAACTCTGGATTTTCAAGATATTCCCCTAAAAGTTCTTCAAAGGAACGAAATTTAGCACTCATAACACCCTTTTTCTATAATCTTTTAAGCATTTAGTGGCTTTCGTAATATCGCTCTGTTGAGTTCTTTTATTTCCTCCACCTAACATTAGTATCAAGCTTTGCCCGACACGAGCGTAGTAAATTCTAATACCTGATTTATGGTGAATACGAAATTCTCATAAGCCCTCATCGATGTGTTTGCAATCTCCAAAATTTCCAAGCCTAATTCTCTGAAGGCGTTGTAGTACTAATGCTTTAGTATCAAAATCTTTCAAACTATCCAACCATTCTCGAAAAGGTTCATCCCCTTTCTCAGTTGCATAGATTATAATTTTATATTCCATTTTAAGTGTATGATATAAGAGAATTTTGTTCAACTAAGTAAACACTTTACTATCTAACAAACCACAAAAAAAATTTCATTTAAAGATTATGAAATAGCAAAGTAAATTGATTGCGCAGAAATCTAATGATATGACGATTTTTTTTAAAGAAAATTTGAAAGAGCTTTAAACCCGACTTATTATAAGGTAGCAACTTGGGTTTTAATTGACATATTTTGCACTAAAAGAGCAAATGGGTTAGGTTGTTTTCATGGATACAGATAAAGCCTATATAGAGAAATGCTGCGATAATATTTTAGATATTATTGATGGCAAGCACGGTTGGACTCAGGAGATCTTTGCTCTTGCGTTTATCGTTATCCTCAACCTTGTAATTGCCTATATCCTAAAGCGCTTGCATCACAGATTCAGCAAGGAGCACAGGTATTGGCAAGATACGTTTGTAATGGGCTTGCACAAACCATTGAGTTACTGGATCTGGTTTGTGGTGCTTGTCAATAGTTTGGATGTAATTAATATCCGTTTAAACGGCACAAACTTCTTTTCCCTTCCCTACATGCATCTCATGCTTTCTCTTTCCGGCGCCCTTTTCTTTGCCTGGTTTTTATTGCGCTGGAAAATCAATCTTGTCGAAGTGATGACGCAGCGCAGCCGCAATAACGAGATCGCTATAGAGCCGGGTAAGATCGATATGATCTCCAAGATGGCTACCATGTTGATTCTCCTATTTGCCCTATTTTCAGCATTAGAGCTTACCGGCCGCAATATGAACACTCTGATAGCCTTTGGCGGCGTCGGCGGTTTAGCCATTGCGTTTGCTTCCCAGGAAATTATCGCCAACTTTTTTGGCGGCCTGATGATTTATGTAAACCGCCCATTTGCCATCGGAGACTGGATTAATCTTCCCGAAAAAAATCTGGAGGGCAATGTCGAGGAAATTGGCTGGTATATGACCCGTATCCGCACCTTTGAAAAACGCCCTATCTATGTGCCAAACTCAACTTTTTCAAAAATTGTGGTTATGACCCCTTCAAGGATGAGCCATAGGCGCTTTAAGGAAATCATCGGAATACGCTATGACGATTTGCCCGCTGCCAAAACGATCATCAAAGAAATAAGAGAGATGATTGTTGCCCACCCCGACGTGGACAATCACCAACGCCTTATGGTCAATCTGAATGGCTTTGGCGATTATGCCATTAGGATTTTAATAGACGCTTATATCTTAAGGGTAGATACGGTTGGCCATGCCAATGTCCGGGAAGACATTCTATTTAAGATTGCTGAAATCGTAATACGAAATAAGGCGCAAATGGCCTTCCCTACAACCAGCTTGGATTTGCCTAAAGACTTGGTTCTCGCTTCCCAGCAAGCAAAGACCCAGGCTTATGATGCCATGATTAGCCAAAAGATCTGATTAGCTGTGAATTTCAGGCTGCAAGTAAATCTTAAGGCTAGAAACTGTCAGGTTGGGCTTCCAAGGGTTTTGCGCACTTAAAGGGCTTATACAGACATAAGAAGCCCCTTCTGGACGAAAAAGGCGCCAGCAATTCTCTTGGTTGCCGCATTCATAGCGAACATGCAGCTGATATTTTGAAGTTTGCAGACATATAGCCCCTTTTAACGGGTCTTTTTGGGGATAAAAGGCGCAATCGAAGCCCTTATTTAATTCTATTTGTGAACTTCCCTCTTCATCGGATTTCCAAGCTTCTGACAATTGTTGCGGCTCCCCTTTATCCAGGTAAGTTTTTTGGATAGCGGAAATCACCCGGCTATTCCCTTCTGGCAAATGAAAACGATAGTCTATTCCTATCAGGGAGTCGCTATCACTGACAACGCTGAGCTGCAACTCCAAGCCTGCCGGAAGTATTGCTGCGGTAAGGGCAAGTTTAAATGCCTGCCCTTCTAATTGCGCCAAGGGAGTTTCTTGCCACAATTCTTTGCCTGACAGTTCAGCAGTAAAACTGTTTTCCGATTTCTGCAGCACCTTCCAGGTGGCATAACGAGCAATGCCCATAAAAAAAGGATCATCAAATCCTGCGGCAGCCATTAATTCAGCATGTTTTTTTAAACCATTAGCCGCCGGCATAGCATAAGCACCTTTATGCCTATTTAAAAAATGGGGCGCCACTAATGCCCCCAAGCCATTTCCCGTCGCTTCAAATTCGCGTTCCGTTTGCTGGTCAATCAACTCTATATCCCCATAAGTGAAGCTGAGCAAATTACACCCTTTTTCCGGGGCGAACGCAGCATTCAGCTTATTTCCTTGCGCAGTGTTTGCTGTCAGTAAAATCTTTTCCATGCTAAGACCCTGTTTCTTTGTGTCTGCCGACATAAAGTCCCAATCCAATAAAATAAATGAGCAATCCGCAAAGCGCCACCGTGTACATGAGCTCTTTAAGAGGGTAAACTTTCTCTAAAGCTGAATGTTCGGGATTTTTAGGGTTGTACCAAATGACCGCTTCTTTTGATTGCAGTTCTTTTAACAATAAATCAGCTCCCCATTGGTTTCTGGCATATACCCCTTTATAGCTATCCTCCCCATGATACTCATCTGTCCCCACTATATAGGTATAGTGTGCTACAGGAATATATTCATCGTCGTTAATAATTTGAAAAGACCAGTCAATACTCTGCGGAACAGTGTATGCTTTTAAATGTGCATAATGCACAACATGGACCATAGTTCTTCCGCCGTACCAGGCAGTTGCGCCGGCAATTATAACTAATAGAAGAAGCCAAATAGGGTTTTTATGCATAATCATGAACCATGCGATTAAATGCTTCCGGCACAGGCGAAGTAAAGCGCATGAGCTTGCCTGTGATGGGGTGTTTAAAGGCTAACAAATGGGCATGCAAACATAATCTTTTAATCGGATTTGTAGCCGCCCCGTATTTCATATCCCCAACAATTGGGTGGCCTGCATCGCGGCAATGCACCCTGATTTGATTTTTTTTGCCAGTTTCCAGATTCAATTGCAAGCGCATAAATCTTTTAGATTTGCCGGTTACTGTAAAATGAGTAATCGCCAACTTGCCGCGCGCCGGATCTTGGGTGCTATGCACTACATAGTTGGCATCTTCATATAAATAGCTGCTCCAGCTCCCAGAAGATTCCTCCATAACCCCTTGCACAATTGCGATGTATGTCCGGTCTATATTGTGCTCTTCGAAAGTCTGTTTTAAGCGTAAATACGCATTTTCGGAAAGGGCGAAGAGCATCACGCCGGAAGTGTCCTGGTCGAGCCGATGAACCACAAATACCTTATTAGGCTTGTAGCGTTGTTTTAAAAAAGCGTGAGCTGTCTCGCCTTTTTCAAAATTTGTAGCCACACTTAATACCCCGGATGGTTTATCTATAACTACAATATCGCTATCTTCATAAAGGATCTGCAACCCGCCTTCCGCCCGTTTCTTTTTTTCTCCCAGGGAAACTACTTGCCCGGCATGCAATAGTAGAGTATTCTTGGACACCAGCCGTTCATCGACATACACGCGCCCTTCTTTTATCCAAGAACGGAGAGAGGTTTTCGAGCTCCCTGGAGAAAGTAAAGCAAGCGCATCGAGAATGGGCATATTTTCTTTAAGTTGATATTTCATGAGTAGCCTATGGTTATTAGCTAGTAAGTATAGCAGGTATTATGGAAAAGGGAAAGCTGTTGGCTCTGAATCAGTCTGGTTTAATTCCAGGACCTGGAGAATCGGAAGAGGAATTCTTACAACGCAGCGAATATTGCCGTGAATTACACCAGCATATAAAGAGTGTTCTCCCGGAAGCTGATCAGGTAGAATCGCTTAGCCAGAATATTCTTATGCAGTCTGCCCCTTTAACCGCCAGCCTATATGATTTCAGCTGCCGATGGATTCCTTTGTATTTTAGCAACAGCAAACTATCTTATTGGCATGGCGGCTGCGCCTGGATTTTTCAGGAAACCAAAGACTCGCCAACAGGGGCGATCCTGCAATTGCGCAAGGCCTTGGCTGCTTCTGACAGCTTATTTTTTGGGCTTTATAAGCGGACAGAACTCATAGCCCATGAATTAGCCCATGCAGGCCGCATGCAATTCCAGGAACCAAAATATGAAGAGCTGCTAGCCTACCAAACTTCTTCTTCACCATTTCAACGCTACTTTGGGCCCATTGTACAATCATCCGCAGAGTCGATGATTTTCCTGTTAGTCCTGCTCACCATTTTTCTATTGGATATCTTCTTGCTCTTTTCACCGGAATATCTTTTGCTTGGCAAGGCTGCTTGGCTTAAGCTGATCCCGCTAGGCATGGTGCTTTATGCCTGGCGGCGCCTCGGCAAACGCCACAAGCAATTCAATGCTTGTTTGCAGCAACTGCAGGCTATCAGCAACCAGCCTAAAGCATGCATCTATAGATTAACGGACCGGGAAATCGATTTGTTTGCCGAAATGACGCCAACCCAAATCCTCGATTATGCTTCCCGGCAGGAAGAATTGCGCTGGCAGCTCATTAAAGAATCTTACCTTAAGAATACTTACGGCGTTGCAGGGCATTGCCCTGATTGAGCTCTTGCCTGTGCTTGGCTACTGTACGCCGGGCGCAAATAATCCCTTGTTCTTTAAGCTTGGCTGAAATGGCCTCATCAGAAAGCGGATGTTTTTTATCCTCTTCTTCAATAATTCGCGAAATAGCGTCAAGAACTGTCTGTGCCGAAATATCTTCGCCCTGCGCACTGACATAAGTGGTCGAGAAAAAAGAGCGCAGAGGCAGGACGCCTCGGGGCGTATCTATATACTTGTTAGAAACAGCCCTTGCAATGGTCGATTCGTGCAGCTGCAGTTCCTGCGCCACAAACTTCATGGTCATGGGGATCAATTGCCCCTCAGGATTAATCAGAAAATCCTTCTGTTTGTCTGCCAGCAGCTCGCCAATGCGCTGCAGCGTCTCATTCCTTTGATAAATATTGCGCATCAACCACTTAGCTGAAAGGATATTTTGTTTTATATAGTCTTTTGTCTCTACCGGCAGCGACTCATCTTCCAGCATCCGCATATAGCGCCTATTTAAACGCAATGACGGCATCGAATCATCATTGATGTCCACAAATAATTTATCCTCTTCAGCCCTGATCATAAGATCGGGAATGATGCTTTGTATCTCCTGATTACGCAGCAGAGCTCCCGGGCGAAAGTCCAACTTAGCAATATGCTGTTCAATTGCATCGCAAATATCGGCATAAGAACAGTTTAAATTGCGTTGGATAGTAGGGATGCGGTTATGCAGCAGGTCGTCAAAATATTTCTCGACAATCAGATAAGCAATCGTGCCTTCTTTATTTTGCTGCCGCAACTGGATCATCAGGCAATCCTGCAAGCTGCTAGCCCCAATGCCACGAGGTTCAAAAGTTTGAATTACCGCCAGCACTTCCTGAATATTTTTTAGCTTTGTTTGGCTTGTCAGAGCTATTTCTTCAAGGGGAGTTTGTAAAAAACCTCTATCATCTAAATTGCCAATAATCGCTTCGGCAACCTTTAGCTCCTCTTGAGTAGCAAAAGTTTCCTGGGCCTGTTCCATTAAATAAGCAAACAAGGTGGGTGAATCGGGAATAGAGTTTTCTAAATAAGCCTGTTTCTTTTCATCTTCCTGCGTGCGTGAAGTCACGGTTTGCCCGCTTTCATTGAAAAAATCGCGGTATTCTTCATCGAGTTGGCGCAAGACTTCAAAATTTTCATCGCTAATTGCAAGCTCCTGACTAGCAGAAGCATCCCCGTCAGGCTCATCATGCTCAGCCCCGGCCTCCCGCTGCTCATCTTCTTCGCTGTCATCTTCCATGTATTCTAAAACAGGATTGTGTTCGAGCTCTGCCTCGATTAAGGGCGATAATTCCATAACCGGGAGCTGTAAAAAAGAGATCGCCTGCCGCATTTGAGGAAGCATCATCAATAGCTGATTCTGTTTTTGGCTTAACCCCTGCTTTTGCCCTAGATCCATTGAGAGGAAATAATTCATGCTATCACCTTTTAGCCGATCGTAATCCAAGCCATTGTCTAAAATTAGGCGCTTAAATGGACATTATCGACATTAGGGACCTTAACGACTTAATGGACAGCGCCAGTCGCTTGTCATTAATGTCGATTTTGTCGTTTGTCCATTTAAGTGCCTTATCATACCATTACACGAAGACCTGCTTATAACAGTTCAATCATACCTAAACAACTGAGTTTTTTTTAATTGCAACTTTTTTTTAGATCTTTTAGAATAACTGGCTATGAAAAGTAATATCATATCCTTCTATCCCCGTTCATTTGCCGGCTGCTTTTGGCCTTAAGGCCAATCATCCACACACCCTGCATACTCCTGTTTCAATTTACTCAGATTTTTTAGAGGCTTTTATGAACGGTGAACACCCGCGCCAGGAAGGCAGTCTTCTAGGCGGAATATTATTAGTGGCTGGTTGCTGTACCGGCGCAGGCATGCTCGGCTTGCCGGTATTAAGCGCTGCAGCGGGCTTTATTCCTTCCTTAATTTTATTTGTCCTTTGCTGGTTATTTATGGCAGCAACCGGTTTGCTTCTCTTAGAAGTAAACCTGCTTTTCCAGGAAGAAGTCAGCATCATCTCGATGACCGGCAAAACACTTGGCCGCATCGGACAAACCTTCAGCTGGATTTGCTTCCTATTTCTTTTTTATTCCCTAATGGTTGCCTATACTGCCGGTTGCGGCGTACTGGTAACTGACTTCGTTGCCGCCCTTACCGGAAAGATCGTTCCTAACTGGATCGGCGGTTTGGCTTTTAACCTCCTTTTTGGTTTGTTTGTATTTTTCGGCACCAAAGCTGTAGACGAACTCAACCGCCTGCTTATGACAGGTTTGATCGTTTCCTACTTTGCTTTAGTCGGCTTTGGCATTGCTTATGTAAAACCCGAATTATTGCTGCACACTAACTGGCTTTACTCAATAGCGGCCATACCCGCTATGATTATTTCTTTTGGCTACCACAACCTCATTCCCAGCCTTTGCAGCTACATGCAACGCAATGTACGAAAACTACGGCTTACCATCCTTATCGGCAGTGCAGTACCTTTGCTTATTTATCTGATCTGGGAAGCATTAGTTTTGGGTATTGTTCCCAGCCATGGCTTTTTAGACGCGCTGGATAAAGGGGAAATGGCGGTGCAAAGCCTAAGATCGGCACTTGGAGCCTCCTGGATTGTGACCATTGGACAATATTTCGCCTTTTTTGCCATTGTCACTTCTTTCCTGGCTGTGGCTTTGAGTTTGGTAGATTTCCTGGCGGACGGCTTGCACATCAAGAAAACGCCTGCAGGTAAAATTGCCTTATGCGCAATGGCGCTCCTTCCACCCTTTATCTGCGCCTTTACTTATCCCGGCATTTTCTTAACTGCCTTGAACTATGCAGGCGGTTTTGGGGCGGTTATCCTGTTCGGCATCCTTCCGGCCCTAATGGTATGGAAGTCGCGCTACACCCTGCATGAAACCAGCCAGCCTATTGTCCCGGGCGGCAAGCCTATGCTGCTGCTTATCATAGTGATTTCAGCAGGGATTGTAATGCTGCAGCTTCTGCAAGAACTGCAACTGGTGAGGCTCTAAATGAAAAACCGAACTCTTGGAGGCATTCTACTGGTTGCCGGCACGGCAACAGGGGCGGGAATGCTGGCGCTCCCTATCAGCACCGGCTTGTCGGGGTTCCTCCCCTCATTAGCGCTATTCGTGATTTACTGGTTATATATGACCTACACCGCCTTTTTATTTTTAGAGGCTACCTTATGGCTTGACCAGGACACCAATTTGATCAGCATGGCCCAGCACACCTTAGGCATATTCGGCAAAGCGGCAGCCTGGGTCAGCTATCTCTTTTTACTCTACGCCTTAACAACGGCGTATATAGCAGGGTCTACTCCTATTTTTGTTGACACCTTGCAAGCCCTTACAGGTTGGAGTGCGCCCTATTGGGTAGGAGCGATCCCGCTGCTCATCATTTTTGGTTTTTTTGTCTACCAGGGAGCCCAAGCCGTCGACTACATTAACCGCGTGCTTATGATCGGCCTGGCCATTGCGTATTGCACGTTGCTTGTACTGCTGACCCCGTCGATGCAAACAGATAAGCTGCAGCATGTTGATTGGAGGCTGCTCACAGTGGGAATATCAGTTGTCGCCACCTCTTTTGGCTTCCATATTATCATTCCAACGCTTGCCAATTATCTGCACAGGAATGTACGCCAGCTTATATTGGTCATTTTTGCAGGCAGCCTGATCCCGCTGGCAGTGTATACCCTTTGGGAAATTTATGCCCTAAGCATTATCCCTCTGGAAGGCGCCAATAGCATCACTGCCGGTTACCTGCAGGGCGTTAATGCAGCTGAATTAATGGCAGACGCCTTATCTACGCCCAGCCTTTCACTGACCGCGCGCGGATTTGCTTTTTTTGCCATTGTCACTTCTTTTCTGGGAGTATCATTAAGCCTGTTAGACTTTTTAGCCGACGGCTTTAAAATTAAGAAAAGCGCCGGGGGCAAAGCACTGCTCTACTGTTTAACCTTTATCCCACCATTGGCCATTGCCTTAACAGACCCTCGCGCCTTTTTAGGCGCCTTGGAATATGCAGGGGCTTTTGGAGTCGTGATATTATTAGGATTTATGCCTGCCTTAATGGTCTGGCGCGGACGCTACCACCACTGCTACCCCTCTTTGTATACAGCACCACGCGGCAAACCGGCATTAGCAATCACCATGCTATTTTCCATTATGTTAATCGGAATTGAAATAGCAAATAAACTTGGCTGGCTAAATCCATTTGCAAACCCTTAACGAAAACAGGCAATTATCATGACAGAAAAAAAACGGCTGCTGACAGGCGATCGGCCCACCGGCAAACTCCATATAGGGCACTATGTAGGTTCTATAAAAAATCGGGTAATGATGCAGGATAAGTACGACTGCGCGCTGCTCATAGCAGACTTGCACATGCTAACTACAAAGCCTCTTAAAGCAGACATCTTAGCCCTGCGCGAACACATGCACGACATGGTCTTGGACTATCTGGCCTGCGGCATTGATCCGTCTAAAACCCTGATCTACCTGCAATCCGGAGTCCCTCAAGTCTATGAGTTAAACCTCATTTTTGAAATGCTGGTTTCCATTACCAGGCTTACCGGCCTGCCCAGTTTAAAGGAAATGGCCAGAAATGCCCATATGGACCCTGAAAATGTCCCCTTTGGCCTTATCGGCTATCCGGTGCTGCAAACAGCGGACATTATGCTGAGCCGGGCTGCAGTTGTTCCGGTAGGCAAAGATAATGAAGCCCATATCGAACTTGCAAGGGACATTGTCCGCAGATTCAATCAATACTATGGCGAAGTATTCCCCATGCCCGAAATGCTGCACAGCGAAGTCGCTAGCTTGATCGGCACAGACGGCAAAGGAAAAATGAGCAAATCTGCCAATAATACCATTTTCCTTTCAGATGAAAAACAGGCCGTGGAAAAGAAGATAAAAGGGATGTATACAGACCCCAATCGCATTCACGCCCATCAGCCAGGTA
Organism: Verrucomicrobiota bacterium; assembly: GCA_023428915.1. GTDB lineage: Bacteria > Chlamydiota > Chlamydiia > Chlamydiales > JAEYWL01 > JAEYWL01. The sequence goes on along the minus strand of JAEYWL010000046.1, from coordinate 48,399 downwards.
CAGTAGAAGGCAATCCCGTATTCATCTATCACGATGTGTTTAATCCCAATAAAGAGGAAATAGCAGACCTCAAAGCACGCTATCGGGAAGGAACTGTGGGCGATGTTGAAGTAAAGGAAAAATTGGCAATAGCTGTCAATGGCTTTTTAGACCCTATTCGCGAAAGGCGTAAAGCCTTTGAGGCGGATAAAGGCTATGTCGAACAGGTCATTTATGAAGGCACCTTGGCCATGAATGATCTTGCCAATGACACTATGAAGGCAGTACGCAGCGCCATGGGGCTTGCCGGAGCCTGGAATAAGATTTCACGCATTGCCCGTGACAGAAAAGCGGCGCAGATAAAATAAGGAGAACAAGTTGTCATTCAAGCTAACAACAGATTTTCTGCCCTGCGGGGATCAGCCGGCAGCTATTGCTAAACTGACCAAGGGCGTAATAGAAAAGAAGAAATCGCAAGTGCTGCTGGGCATAACGGGTTCAGGCAAAACCTATACGATCGCCAACGTGATTGAGCGGGTGCAGCTGCCGACTTTAATTATTGCCCACAACAAGACGTTAGCTGCGCAACTTTATCAAGAATTTAAATCCTTCTTTCCTGAAAATGCGGTGGAGTATTTCGTTTCCTATTACGATTACTACCAGCCGGAAGCCTACATTGCCCGTACCGATACCTATATCGAAAAGGACATGGCCATTAACGACCGCATCGATAAGATGCGCCTGAGTGCTACACGCTCGCTCCTTGAACGGTCGGATGTAATCATTGTAGCCTCAGTGTCTTGCATTTACGGTCTGGGCTCTCCGGAATACTACCGGGGTATGAACCTGCAGCTTAAAACCGGCCAAACCCGGCGAAGGGATGATATCCTCATCCATCTCATTGAGATGCAATATAAGCGCAATGACATTGACTTTGCCCGCTCCACTTTTCGCGTACGGGGCGACGTTCTGGAGATCTTCCCCGCTTATGAAGAAGACTTGGCCATACGCGTCGAGTTCTTCGGCGATGAAGTGGAAAGGATCAGTGAAATCGACCCATTGACCGGCAAAGTCAGGCGCCGCATGGAAGAAGCCACGATCTATCCCGGCTCGCACCACGTTACGCCTGAAGAAGTCCGATTGGACGCCATTCAAACTATTCGCGCAGAATTAAAGGAACGGCTGGAGTTTTTCGAAAAGGAAAACAAACTGGTAGAAATGCAACGGCTGCAGCAACGCACCATGCATGACCTGGAGATGATCAAAGAAATCGGCTTTTGCAAAGGGATTGAGAACTACTCCCGCCATTTCAGCAAACGGAAGCCGGGAGACCCTCCGCCATGCCTGCTAGACTATTTCCCCAATGATTACTTGCTTATCATCGATGAATCACACCAAACGATTCCGCAGCTCCACGCCATGTTCAATGGCGATAGGGCACGCAAACTTTCTTTAGTCGACTTCGGCTTCAGATTGCCCTCAGCCTACGATAACAGGCCTTTGCAATTCCACGAAACGTATGAACGCATTAACCAGGTCATCTATGTTTCCGCTACACCTGGCAACTGGGAAAAAGCCGAAGCCGAAGGGGAAATTGTCGAACAGCTGATTCGCCCCACAGGCTTGCTGGACCCCATCATTGAGATCCGGCCGGCTGAAGGCCAGGTGGATGATTGCTTGGCCGAAATCCATGAGCATGCCAAAAAAGGGGGGCGGGTCCTGGTCACTACTTTAACAAAACGGCTTGCAGAAGAGCTCACAACTTACCTTTTAGAATTGAACGTAAAAGCTAAATACCTGCATTCGGATATCGATACCATCGAAAGGGTGCAGATTATTAGCGATCTGCGCAAAGGCGAATTTGACGTGCTCGTCGGCATTAACTTATTGAGGGAAGGTCTGGACATCCCGGAAGTGTCTTTGGTAGCCATCCTCGATGCTGACAAAGAAGGCTTCTTGCGCAGCCAGACTTCCCTCATTCAGACCTGCGGACGGGCAGCAAGGAATGCTGAAGGGCGTGTGATCATGTATGCCGACAAAATGACCGAATCGATAAAAAATACCGTCAATATTACCCAGCAGCGCCGCCTGATGCAGGAAGCATACAATCGCGAGCACGGCATCACGCCCAAAACAGTGAAAAGAGAGATCACACTTCTCTATGAAGAGGAAAACGTTGCAGAAACCTATCCTATTATCGACGAAAAATCCAGCAGAGCCGCTGAAGGCCGTCATGAGTATCTGACACCATCTGAAGTGGAAGAAAAGGTGCGCCATCACGAAAAAGAAATGAAAAAAGCAGCTAAAGAAATGCGCTACGAAGATGCCGCCCACCATCGCGACCAGATGCGCAAATACCAACAAATGGAACTTACCCTATTTTAATTATGGAAACCTGGAAAAGCATACTTAGGCAAAATTTTACGCATTGGCACAAGCTGGCCAATTACCTGGAACTATCTCCAGAACAATGCATGCATATTTTGGCAAAACCAAAATTCCCTTTAAACCTCCCGCTGCGTTTGGCCAAAAAAATTGAGAAGCGCAATTTAGCCGATCCCATCTTAAGGCAGTTCTTACCGACTATTGAGGAAACTAAAGAGGCAGCAGGCTTTTTAGAAGACCCTGTAGGCGATCAAAAAGTCCGGCCGCAGAAGAAATACCTCAAGAAATATGAAAGCCGCGCATTAGTGCTCGCCACAGGTGCCTGCGCCATGCACTGCCGCTATTGTTTCCGTCAAAATTTAGACTATGAAATACAAGATAAGTCGTTCGACAAAGAGCTCTTGACCATAGCCAATGACACCTCATTAAGGGAGATTATTTTAAGCGGCGGCGATCCGCTTTCACTTTCAAATAGAGCTTTAGGCGATTTGTTGAAAGCCTTGGAAAAAATCCCGCATATAAAGCGCATCCGCTTCCATAGCCGTTTTCCCATTGGCATTCCCGAGAGGATTGATGAGCACTTTTTAGAAATGCTCCAGCGCAGCCGCAAACAGTTCTGGTTCATTATCCACAGCAACCACCCCAAAGAAATGGATGAGGATATTCTGTACAGCCTAAAGCAACTGCAAACCCGCGGCATCCCAGTGTTGAACCAGGCCGTGCTTTTAAAAGGGGTGAACGACTCTGTGCCTGTTTTAAAAGAACTTTGCGAAAACCTGGCTGACCACGGGATATTCCCCTATTATTTGCACCAGCTGGATAGGGTACAAGGAGCTTCGCATTTTGAAGTGCCGGAAGCAACCGGCAAGAGGCTGGTAAAAGAGCTGGCAAACCAGCTTTCAGGCTATGCCGTACCCAAATATGTCAAAGAAGAATCCGGCGCCCCCGGCAAAACCATCTTAAGCTAAAGTGAGTTGTATTTAATTTAAACGCAAAGAAACTAAGGTGCAAAGACTTAGATTAAATATTAACAAGATACGCGCTTCGCGCTGCAGGATCGGCTCCGCCGGCAGGATAATGCTCCTTTTTCATATAGGCCAAAAGTAATTCCACTGCATTAAATTTTAACACAAAGCACACAGAGAATCGCCCCTTTTGCAATTGCAAACTATTTAAAGAGTAGTCCAAGCTGAAATAAGAGAGCAGCCTTTAAGTTTCATGTAAGCTTGCATTTGCTCTCTTATTTCAACTTGGACTACTCCTTAAGCGCTTTGAGCTTTGCTCAAAAGAGGGGCGATTTTGTTTCCTCAGTGTTCTCTGCGCTTTACAACTTTTTTCCTTAATGTACAACAAAATGTAGACAGTAGACAATTATCCTGCCGGCGCAGCCGATCCTGCAGCGCGAAGCGCGTATCTTGTAAAATTTTATTTCTTGATTTCCATTTCAAGAATCTCTTCCAAACGCAATGGTTACATGCGTTCGGTGGTGTTGAGGCCTAAGAGGTGAAGACCTTGTTTGAGGACTTGAGCCGTCAGCTCGCAAAGCAGCAGGCGCGAATTCTGCTCGGCGCTCCCTTCAACGCGGCAATCGCGGAAAAAGGCATTAAATTTTTCAGCCAGGCTATATAAATATTCTGCCAAACGATTAGGCAGCAAATCTTTGGCCACCTGATCTAAGGCTTCTGAGAAGCGGACCAAATGAAGCGCCAAAGCAATTTCAGATGGATGGGAAATGGCAATTGCCGCTGTTTTAGCCACTTGCTGCACATCTTGCCCGACTTTGCGCTTAATTCCTTGAACACGTACATAGGAGTAAAGCAGGTAGGGAGCGGTATTGCCCTCAAATTTGAGCATGCGGTCATAGCTGAATGTGTAGTCACCGACACGGTTGCAGGATAAATCGGCGTATTTGACAGAACCGATCCCCAAAGTTTTGGCCAAAGCCTGTTTTTCAGCCTCAGACATGTCTGGATTGCGCTCGTCGAGGATTTTCTTGGCTTGCTCTACAGCTGTATCCAGCAGATCCATTAGCTTTTCGGTATCGCCGGAACGGGTGCGAAACTTTTTACCGTCAGCCCCTAAAACTAAACCAAAAGGCACATGTTCGGCTTTAACTTTATTGGGATCCAGCCAGCCTGCTTTTTCAGCGGCTTTAAAAATCATCTGAAAGTGGGTGGCCTGTCCAGCATCGGTCACGTAAATCAGCCTGTTCCCTTTCTCTTCAAATAGACGCTGGTAAATAGCCGCCATGTCGGTAGTGTCGTAGTTATAGCCGCCATCAGATTTCTGCACCATCAAAGGCAATGACATTCCTTCGCGGTTTTGAAAACCATCCAAGAAAATGCATTTAGCGCCGTCGGAAACCGTGACCATGCCCTTGTTTTCCAATTCCGCCACTATCATCGGCAACATCGGGTTGTAGAAAGATTCGCCGCGCTCTGTAATTTTGATACCCAATAGATCGTACACTTCCTGGTAAGCCTTGCGCGAAATTTCACAAATGACTTTCCAGCCCTTCAGCGTCTCTTTATCGCCTCCCTGTAAAAGCACCACTTCTTGTTGGGCCGTCTTTTTAAAGGCGGGATCATTGTCAAAACGGTGCTTAGACTCTTTGTACCAGCGGACTAAGTCAGTTAAAGTTGCCCCCTCGCTAGTTTGTAAAACTTGTGGAGCTTGCTCTTTAATATGGGCAATTAGCATGCCAAAAGCTGTACCCCAATCCCCGACGTGATTCAAACGCAGCACATGGTGCCCTTTAAATTCTAAAAGCCTGGCCAAGGCATCGCCAATAATAGTAGAGCGCAAATGCCCAACATGCATCTCCTTGGCCGTATTCGGAGAAGAAAAGTCAATGATCACTTTATCTGGAGAAGCCGGCAATTCAATTGCCAGCCTGTCCGCATGCAGCATTTCGTTAGCCATAATCGCCAACACTTCAGGCTTTATCCGAATATTGATAAACCCGGGGCCGGCAATTTCGGTTGAAGCAATTATGGGACTAATCAGCTCTTTTAGTAGTGCTTCAGCCACTTGGCGCGGATTCAACTTCGCCAGTTTGGCCAATTTCATAGCTGAATTGCACTGGTAATCGCCAAATTGCGGTTGCGTAGAAGGGGTAATTTCAATGGCTAATTCATGCTGTGGAATTTGGGGAAAGGCTCGCACTGCCGCTTCACTGAAATTCTCTGTTAAAGTCTGCAAAATATTTTTCATGGCTATTCATCAAAAATTGGTTAGAAAAAACAAGTATAGCGAAATTGTTCATTTATGGGCATAATTGACTTAATATACATTATCTTATACAATAAAGTTTTTACAGGATGTAATAATGAACATTAAAGGCACACCTCTTCCGGTCAAAAGAGCTTTAAAAAAACTCGGAAATGATATTTGCAATGCTAGGAAAAGGCGTCGCATTCCTATGCAGCTCGCAGCCGATAGAGCCTCCATTAGCCGCGCCACTCTAAGTAAAATCGAAAAGGGTGATGAGGGTGTCTCATTAGGTGCTTACGCCAGAATTATCTTTGTCCTAGGCATGATTGGCCGATTAGCCGAATTAATGGATACTACTTCTGATACCTTAGGTTTAGAATTGGAAATCGAAAATTTACCTAAGCGCATCCGCTTCCCCAAAGAAAAGTAAGGACCAAATATGGAACAAGCGATTCTAGTTTACGTTGATCTGATGGGAACTCCGCTGAAAGCCGGTCAACTTTGGACGCGTTTTCGAAATGGACGGGAAAGTATGTCTTTTGAATATGACCGAGAGTGGTTAAGCCACCCTAAGCGGTTTTCCCTAGATCCTGCTTTACAATTAGCTGCCGGCTCTTTCCATGCTTCACCAGATAAACCGATTTTTGGAGCTATTGATGATTCTGCTCCTGACCGCTGGGGACGCCTGCTCATGCGTCGCTCGGAGAGAAAAAATGCTGAAAAGGATAAACGGACTGCACGAGCATTAAGGGAAATTGATTTTTTACTGATGGTAGATGATGAAGGCAGACAGGGAGCTCTTCGCTTTAAAGTTAATGAACAAGGCCCTTTTTTAACCACCTACCATAAAAACCATATCCTTCCCTTAATTGCTGTGAATAAGCTTCTGACAGCAGCAAACCATGTCTTGCAAGATTCAGATAGCGAAGAAGACCTGCGCTTATTGTTGGCTCCTGGTTCTTCCTTAGGAGGTGCTAGACCTAAAGCATCAGTGAGAGATAAAGATGGTCATTTGGCCATTGCTAAATTTCCTCGCAGCGATGATGAAATAGACACTATTGCCTGGGAAGCAGTTGCTCTTACTCTTGCCAGTAAAGCAGGAATCAATGTACCTGAATGGCGTCTGGAAGCTGCTGATCACAAACAAATTCTTTTATCACGGAGATTTGATCGAAATGGAGATATACGCATCCCATTTTTATCTGCGATGAGCGCTCTGGGTGCAAAAGACAATGAATTGCACAGCTATCTTGAAATAGCTGATGCTATACGATTAATGAGTGCCTCTCCTAAAGATGATTTAGAAGCTCTGTGGCGCCGAGTCATTTTTAACGTTTTGATTTCTAATGTTGATGATCATTTGCGCAATCATGCCTTTATTTATTCAGGTTTTTCAGGTTGGTGTTTATCACCTGCTTATGATTTGAATCCCACACCAGCAGATGTTAAACCAAGAATTTTATCCACCGCAATTGACTTAATAGATCCCAGCGCATCTCTAGATCTAGCATTAGATGTAGCTCATTATTTTGATATTAACCAAGTGGAGGCTAAAAAAATTCTAAAAGAAGTAAGCTCAGCTACTACATTATGGCGTCAAGAAGCTGCAAGGTTTAAAATAAGAAAAGCTGAAGTCGATCGGATGGCTTCAGCTTTTGAACATGAAGACCTCCAAAAAGCACTGAAAAGTTAATATAGTCCGTTACAACATCTGAAACAATTTGAAATAATTATGGAGTAATAATGGAACCCCGTTTAGATCCAAAGTTTACTGTAAAGTGTGTGCAATGCATAAACCCTCTTAGCAATGTTGAAGAAGCTAGCCTATGTCTTTTCATTACAGAAAAAACTAAAGTTGTCCTGCGGTCTGACGATCAAAGCTGGTTAGGACGGTGTGTAGTTGTGCCGTTAGCTCATGTTCCAAAAGGATGCAATATGTATCTTAAATATAGCGAGAGCGCCATTGATCTCGAAGATTGCAAGGATCGACTATTTAAAACGTATCAAGCCCTATTCGACATGACGATTGATAACCAAGCGCAACTTGGCAACCTCACTAGAGACGAAAATGGCCAGCCAACATCTATTCCAGAGTATTATCATGTGCATCATCATTTTATTCCTCGCTATGCAACTGGCGCTAAGTGGAACGGGGAAGTTTATCTTGATGCTCAGTGGGGAAAAGCATTAAATATTGATCCAGACAGTGGTCACCGTAAACTGTCATTGTCTCGTGAAAAATTAAGGGAACTGAAGGAAACAATTCAGCTTAAAATGATCGAAATGAAGCTTGTAAGCTGGAAAGAGCTTGAGCGAGCGCTGCCAACAGACAGAGTTCGTCAAGCAGCACAACAAGCCGGTTTAACTCCCCCTTTCTCTTACTCATAGAAACATATTGTTTATGTCGTCCTTACGAGGCTGTGAAAAATGAAAGCTTAGACCCTGATTGCGTAATGACAAATTTCAATAGACGCTTTCAACAATTTCTTATTGGAAAATATACTCGAAGCGCGGTAGCGCTGACAGAGGTTAGCCCCGCGTGAAAGCCGCCGCAGGTGTGCTGAAACGTGGGGTAAATATGTAAAAAGATATCGAGCTGCGGTAGCAGCGCCACTTATTCTGTCGCTGCTACCGCAGCTCACGTGTATTTTTTCATCTTAACCCCACGTTCCGATATCTGCAGGGAGGCCCCTGCAGATATCTTCACGCGGGTCTAACCACTGTCAGCGCTACCGCGCTTCATTAATTTATATGGTCAGTTACTATAAAAATAGACTTTTGCAAAAGCTATTGCTCATTTTTCACAACCTTGTAAGGACGCATAAATTGTTCAATTAGCGCCATTATTCAGAGCTGCATCGTTTGCTTGACGGCGACTTTGATAATGAAGAGCGCATTGGGATCGATTTTTCTGTGAGAGGTGCCGTAGGCCAGCTCAGGATGAATATACAGTATGCGCTCTTCATTTTCTTGCATGCCGGCAACCCCCTTGGCAAAACCAGGAATGACTTCTTTTAAAGGCACCTTGCGAGGCTCATCTATAGTCACCCATTCTTCCTCTTTGCCATCTGACATAATGAATATAGCATACGTCATGATCGGCGAAGACCCCGCTAACACCGACTTTCCGGTCCCATGTGCCGTTACTTTGTAATAAAGCTTATCCGGAACGATTTCTTGCATATTTTCTTCAGCTGCAATTTTCTTTAAATAAACTTCCGAAGCTGCCAAATTTTCAACTGTCAACCGCTCCAAGTTCGCTTTTTGATAGGCAGAGATTTTTTCCCGCATCGTCTTTTCATCTAAAGGCAATGCCAGCCCTTTTTCTCCAGCTAACACCCCCAGCATCACCTCTGCAAAATCGTATTTTATTTCGGACCTCTTGCGAAATTCCTCCCAAAGCAAATACCCGCGGTAAAAAGACACCTCTTTGCTGGCGGCAATCTCTTGTAAACTTTCTGCTGCTAATGACAAAGAAATGAATAGAAACCCAAAAACTAATTGTTTCATTATTTTACCTTATCAACTTTTACAAGAGTAATTTGGGCAATCAAAAGTGTATTGGGCTCAGCCTTTCCGTAAGTGCCGTAAGCTAAATCGGGGTGAATGTAAAGCACCCGCGCCTCTCCTTCTTGCATGCCAATCACTCCTTGAGCAACCCCAGGCAAAATATCAGCCAAAATGATGGGATGCGGATCCATAGTGATCATCTCTTCCTCTTCACCATTTGGAAAGGTAAATAAGGTGTAAGACACTGTTGGAGTGCTATCGGCATCTACTCGTTTACCAGAGCCATGAGAGACTATCTTATAATACAGCTTATTTGGAACTACTTCTTGAATATTTTTTTCAGTAGCAATTGTTTTCAAATACCGTTCAGCTGCCGCCAGATTATCAGTTTTCTGCTTCTCGTAGAGGACTTTTTGAAAGATGAATATCTTTTCGAGCATGGCATTTTCATCCGGCAACGGAATCTCTTTCTCAGCAGCCATCATCCCCTTCATTACTTCCTCAAGGTCGTACTGTATGCCAGGCTTTTTTAGATACTCTTGCCATAACAAATAGCCGCGGTAAAAAGACACCTCTTCACTGCTAATTGTTTCTTGCTTAGTTTCTTCAGCTAGCAACAAACCCGATAAAGATAGAAATAGACACAAAAAACGTCTCATTGAGGATCCATAAATTGATTTAAGGTAATTTCCAGAAAGTCGCCTTGTTGATAGTGCTTACGAATGTTTTCTCTGATAGCAGCAAAATCTACCTGTGTTGGCTGCTGCAAACCTTCTTTAGAACTCATGTAAACTGGTGCGATAAACTTATCTAAAAAGTAGTCGCTTTGCTCAAGTTCCCAGCCTGCTTGTTCAGTGATTAATGTATTGTACTCTTTCACTAAGGTTACCTCAAATTCTTCTGGAAAAGACTGGTTTCTTTTACAACCATAACCTGCAGCTATATGCTGTGCGAGAGGATTGAGGAATATCTCGACCTTGGCAAGTAACGGAGGGTTCATTTTAGCATTGATTAAGTGGCAGAGCTCGACTTTACGCCCAAACTTCCAGGCGTTTTCCTGCCCATATCCTAATAAAATGCCATACAATTCAGAGTTATTTAGACTGTTATAAAAATTATGATCTGGATGACACAGTTCCTCTGTAAGTTCCTCTGCATCAATTTTTGTACCGAGATGATGTTGAAAAAAGACCGAATGAGCCTTAATTGTGTTTAAAACTGCTGATTTATTAATAAGATAAATACTAACCAAGCCACTCTTGTTGTCTATATTCTTTTTAATTACAAATTGTTTACTTACAAATTGATGTGAATAACGATCCCAAGTTTTCCATCCCTCCTTAAATACTACATCCGAATGCGGATTATAAATCGAGTGTACCCTTGGCTTTAGCCCATAACAAGCTACAGAGACTGGTTTATCCCCAAATAAAGTGTAGGCATAGTCATACTCATCTAACAATAACTCAAAAAAATTACCCAGTATTTTTCTATCCTGCACAGGTAGTGTTTGCAACAATACCTGTGCCTTATTTTGCTTAGTAGTTTTTGGCATTTCCTTATTGCATGAAATAAAAAAACAGCTAAGAAACATAAACAAAATAATATTATTCATTTATTGACCATATAGTGGGCATAGAATATTCCAGCAAACACCGTCATTATTCCATCTACCACATCCTGGGCATTGGTAACGTTGTGCTACTATATAAATTCCAAAGTTGTCTGAGGCCACTACTTGAGCAGGCACTACTGTACCCGTTAAATCTCTATAAAAAATACCGTCTGCTTGAATAAAAATATCTTCAGGTTGAACGTAGATTTTTTCATAACCAGGGTCGCTGAAATGAGGTATTTTCTCATTAGCACTCAAAACTTGGCTAGATAATAGGCTTAGTACTGCAAGAAACATTGCTAGGTATTTCATAATTTCTCCTGGATAAAAGATTATTACAGATCGCTAATATCTGTTCACGTTCTGCGCCGCCAGCTTTTACAGATTTTTTTTTAACTACACAAGAAAAATAAAAAATAATTTTTAACGTCATCAATTATCATTCATAAATTGATTTAAGGTAACTTCAAGAAAGTCACCCTGCTGATAGTGCTTGCGAATATTTTCTCTGATTGCCACAAAATCCACCTGTGTTGGCTGCTGCAAACCTTCTTTAGAACTCATATACATAGGTGCTATAAATTTATCTAAAAAATAATCGCTATCTAACAGCTCCCAACCTGCTTGTTGATCCATTATTGTGTTGAGCTCTTCAGCCAAAGCTATCTCGGTTTCTTCTGAAAAAATTTCGTTTTGTTTACCGGAATAATTATAAAGTTCAGCTAAGTATTTTGCTAAGGGATTGAGCAAACCCTCAACTGTAGCCTGCAAAGGGGGATTTGCTTTTACATTAATCAAGTGACAGAGATTGACTTTACGACCAAACTTCCAGGCATTTTCCTGCCCATACCCTAGTAAAATACCATATAACTCTGAGCTATTCTTTATAGTTGCTAAAAGATTACCATTGGGATCACATAGTTGTTCGGTGAGGGTTGCTGCATCTATTTCTGGACCAAGTTGGTGCTGAAATACAACCAAGTATTTTTTAATCGTATTCAATACAGCTGATTTGTTAATCAGGTAAAAATAAATATGGCCACATTCTTCTAAATCTCTTTTAAGCACAAACTGCTTGCTTACAAATTGTGAGGTACAACAACACCAAGTCTTCCACCCTTCCCTGAATACTACATCAGCATCGGGATAATATGTTGCATGCGCATTTGGCTTTAAGGAATAAGATGCTAAAGAAATTGGCTTATCTCCAAATAATGTATAGGCATAATTATAATCATGGATTAGATGTCCCCAAAATCTATCAAGAGCACTTCTATCAGATGCAGACAATGTCTGTAACATTATCTGCATCTTATTGACAGTAGTGTTTGAAATCTCTTTCTTACAAGAAATAAAAAAAATGCTTAAAAGCAACAAGCAAACACTTCGAATCATCTTTATTTTCCATACATAGAGCAATTTTTATTGATACAAACATTATTATTATTTGCCCAACCGCATGCTGGACATCTATAATATTCGGTAATTATATAAATTCCAAAGGTGTCTGAAGCCACTACTTGTGCTGGTACTACAGCCCCAGTCAAATCTCTATAAAAAACACCGTTTGCTTGAATATAAATATCTTCTGGCTGCACATAGACTTTTCCATAACCTGGATCGGTGTAATGAGGTATTTTCTCATTAGCGCTCAACAACTTGGCTAGATAATACGCTTAGTACTGCAAAAAACATTGCTATAAATTTCATAATTTCTCCTGGATAAAAGATTGTTACAGATCGCTAATATCTGTTCACGTTCTGCGTCGCCAGCTTTTACAGATTTCTTTTTAACTACACAAGAAAAATAAAAAATATTTTTAAGAATGGCTCGTTGGTGTTGCTAAAGTATGAGTTAGACGCTTAAAGGGGTATGAACCTTAAGGACAATTCCTAAACTCCAGTTTTGGAATAGACAAACGACATCATCGACATTATTGACGCAATGGACATTAACGACAAGTGATTAGGCTAGCTGCGAATGCGGCGGAAGCATGTAGCCGCAGGTGTAAACCTGCGGTATAATTAAGGCAAGTTAATGAGCTGCGTAGCTGCGGCAGAGAAAAGACCATATTCACACTTATCAAACCAACAGCATCCGGACTTGCTTCTGTCGTCGTATTCACGACTTGGTTATTTGATTGAACATCTCCACAGGCTTACGCCTGTGGCTACATGCTTCCGCCGCATTCGCGGCTAGATAATTGCAATCATCTGGCGCTTAGTCTAGGAAGTCCATAAGGTCCATGGCGTCATTAAGGTCCATTGTCCTTTTAGAATAAGATGGGGTGGTCGCGGCGGCCGATTTGCTTGGCGAGCTTTTGCTCGACGATTTCGTCGGCAACGAGGTTGACGGCCTTGTGCTTTTGTTTAGAGGTCATGAAGAGGAACAAGAGATGGTCGTAGATTTGATTGACGCGGTCGCGGGCTTTGTTAGGGTTGTATCCGCCGGCATCGAACTCAGTGACTGCATTGATAATGCCGCCGGCATTGATGACATAGTCAGGGGCATAAATGATGCCTTTTAAGAACAGCTCTTCCCCTATTTTCGGGGTGTGCAATTGGTTATTGGCTGAACCTGCGATGGCTTGGCAGCGCAAACGCGGCAGGGTCGTTTCAGTGAATATATCTCCCATGGCGCAAGGAGAGAGTATATCGCATTCCACGCCTAAAATATCGGCAGGCGACACGACTTTAGCGCCATATGTGCGGGCCACTTCATGCGTCGTGCGGTTATTGGTGTCGCATAAAATCAGGTCAGCCCCTTCCCAAAAAAGCAAATGAGCCAATTTAGCGCCTACATTGCCAAGTCCTTGAATGGCAACGGTTTTTCCGGCCAGCGAGGGGCTGCTCCAGAGAAATTGCGCAATGGCTTTCATGCCGCGGAATACGCCCCAGGCAGTAAAACGGCTGGGGTCGCCGCTGCTTTTTTCATGCGGCAGGGCGGCAACATAGCGGGTGCGGTTGCGTACAATGGACATATCATGGGTGTTGGTGCCGACGTCTTCAGCGGTAATGTATTTGCCCTTCAAGGTATCCACAACGTCGCCGTAGGAGAGCAGCAATTGCGCGCTTTTATCCTTGCGCGGATCGGCAATAATGACAGCTTTGCCCCCACCTAAACCCAATTCTGCCATGGCATTTTTGTAGGTCATCCCCTTTGCTAAACGCAGCACATCTTGCAAAGCTTCTTCTTCAGTGGCATACGGGTAAATACGGGTGCCGCCCATAGCTGGCCCTAAAGCGGTATTGTGAATGGCAATAAAGCAGCGTAAACCTGTGCGGCTGTCGATGCCGCGAATGACTTTTTCGTAACCTTCAACCTTAATTTCATCAATAATTGCCATATTCACCCTCTAATTTAAAAAAAAACTTATAACCAACCTAGAGTTAGTCGACTAGAAAAAAATCAGCCTGACCGAATTCTGCTGGCCGGGATAGTGTTTTTTGAGTATCCTCACTGATAAAAAAAGAGCAAGCATGTCTCCTTATCATGTTGAAGTCTTAGGCCATAGCGGTTTCCCTTTATGCATCTTGCATGGCTGGGGTCAATCCATGGTGCAAACCAAGCCTCTTGGCGAACTGCTAGCTTCCCACTCTCAAGTGTATCTTTGGGATTTGCCCGGTTTTGGCAAAGCCCCTCCCCCTGAAGAAATTTGGAGCAGCAAAGATTACGCCTCCTGGCTGCTTAGCTGGATGGAGAAATCCGGTTTAGAAAAAATCGATCTTCTAGGGCATTCGTTTGGCGGCAAAATTGCTTTATCTTTTGCAGCCGCTTATCCTGAAAAAGTGCATCGCCTTATCTTAATCGGCGCTTCCGGCTTGAAGAGAAAGCGCTCTTTTCCCAATAAAATAAAGCTGTTCTCCCTAAAAATGGCTGCCAAAGGTTTAAAAGGCTTTGATTATTTAAGCGGCGGCAATATTTTTCAGAGCTGGTTCGTCCCCCGTTTTGCTTCTTCTGATTACCGGCAAGCAGGCCCTATGCGCAAAATTCTGGTTAAAAGCGTGAATGAAGATCTCTCGAATGACATCGCCGCCATTACAACCCCAACTCTGCTATTGTGGGGCGAAGCCGACACTGAAACGCCTTTAGAAACCGGCGTTAAAATGCATCACTTGATTGCCGGCTCCCAATTCTACTCTTTTCCTGCCAAAGGGCACTACTTGTTTGCCGATTGCGGCGCGCATTTGTGCGCCTCCTATATTAGACCTTTTTTAGGTAAGCCATGAGCTTGATCATTGCCGGATATTACCTTCTCTGCGTTTTATTTGCAGCCCAACGCCTTTTATTTTTCGCCCGCTATCTGCAGCAAGAAGAATACCATCCCCTCCGATTCATGGATTGGATAAGCCGCAACCGTTTTTATGAAACAAAAGGCACGGCAGCTTCAATCTTGGGTTTAGCCATTGCTTTTTTTTCCCCTTTACTGGGTTTAGTAATCAGCAGCGGCTTGCTGACGTTTTTTCTTCTTACTGAACAAGATCCCCGTAAATCGGGTAAATTGCCTCTTAAGATGACAGAACGGGTGTGCACTCTTTATACCTTTAGTTTAATCCTCTCTCTTGTCGTTATGACCGGTGGCTTTCTATGGCTGCCCGCTTTATACCCATTTACCAGCCTTTTATTTGTGCTGCAAGTCTTGCCCATGCTGTTGATAGCTGGCAGCCTTTTGACACTCCCCGGAGAAAAACGCAAGCAGCGCCGCTTTATTTCAGAGGCCAAAGCAAAACTGCAGGCGGGCGCACCCTATATTATCGGCATTACCGGCAGCTATGGCAAAACCAGTACCAAAGAAGCGCTAGGGCAAATTTTACAGGTTAGCCTAGGCGCTGCTTACTGGCCGCCTAAAGGGATCAATACCATCTTGGGGGCAACCCGGCATATCAGGGAAAACTTTACTTCCGGCTACACCTACGCTATTTTTGAAATGGGGGCTTACGGCCTCGGCTCCATCAAAAAACTATGCGGCTTTACGCCGCCTTCTGCCGCCATTATCACAGCCATTGGCACAGCCCATTTAGAGCGTTTTGGCAGTCAAGAAATCATTAAAAAAGCAAAAGCTGAATTGGCGGAAGCTTTGCCGGTTCATGGGATTTTAGTTTGCAATGGCGATGACCAGGGCGCGCGGGAAATTGGAACGGAACATATCAACAAAACCGTGTTGTACTATGGATTTGAACCCGGCAAGGGCAGTTTAGATTGCTGGATTTCCCACTACAAGCCGACCCCTACTGGAACGGAGTTTGTGTTTACCTGGCAAGGACGCTCCTATGCTGGTGTTGTTCCTCTTTTTGGCAAACCGGCCATATCGAATGCAGCAGCAGCTTTTACTTTAGCTTGCGCCTTGGGGGCTAACCCGGAGTTAGCGATAGCTGCCCTGGCTAATCTACAACCGGTGGAAAATCGTTTATGCTATCAAAACAGCGGCGGCATCGCTTACTTGCAAGATGCCTACAATTCTAATCCGTGCGGTTTTTCCGCAGCGCTGCGCGTTCTAAAAGAGCTGCCCTGCAAACGGCGGATTCTGATTACCCCCGGCATGATTGAGCTGGGACAGCTTCAGGCGGAAGCTAACCGGACAGCGGCCCTGGAAGCAGCAGGCATTTGCGACTTAGCCATTGTCGTAGGCCCTACTAACCGCGAGGCATTAATCGGGGGGCTGAAGGCTGGCGGCTTAAATGACGATAAAATTATTGTGCAGCCGGACAGAGCCCAAGCTTTCAGGCTTCTGCAAGAGCTCAAGCAACCGGGTGATTTGATCCTAATCGAAAACGACTTACCCGATATTTATGAAGGCATAAGCAGGATATGAACCAGCGCCAAAAAATTGCCGTCCTTTTTGGAGGGCGTTCAACTGAACATGAAATTTCTATCATTACTGCCTTGCAGGCCATCAGCGCCATGGATACGCGCAAATATGAGGTCATACCCGTTTACATTGATTTTCAGGGAGAATGGCATACGGGAGAGCCGCTTCTAGAAAAGTCTTTTTATAAAAATTTCAGCAGCAGCAATACCCAAACATGCAAAGTGACCCTTTTGCCGCAATTAAGAGGCGGCCTGCTGGAATTAAGCAGCCATCGCGTGCTTCCAGTCGATCTCTTTTTCTTGTGTTTTCACGGACAGTATGGCGAAGACGGCTGCGTGCAAGGGCTGCTTGAAATGGCCGGCATGGCCTATACAGGCTGCGGAGTGCTGGCAGCTTCGTTGACTATGAATAAATATGCTTGTAAAGCTTATTTAAGCCATTTCGGCATCCCTGTGCTTCCCGGCTGCATATGCAAAAAGTGGGAGCTCCAGCACAATTTTTCGCTAACTTTAGATAAACTCCTTGCCCATTTCGGCGCAAAGCCTTTTCCCCTATTTGTAAAACCTTGCAAACTGGGTTCCAGCGTCGGCATTTCGCAGGCCGACTCTTTGGATGCGCTAAAACGCTCGCTTGCTTTAGCTTTTAAATACGATGAAGAAGCGATAATTGAACCTTGCATCGCAAACCTCATGGAAATTAATGTGGCCGTGAGGGATGGAGAACCGCCGATTGCCTCGGCTGTAGAAATTCCGATAGCTTCCGGCACCCATCTTTCTTATGAAGATAAATACATGCGCGGCGGCAAAAAAACAGGCCCTGCAGAAGGCATGGCAAGTTTGACCCGGCATATCAATCCCCCTGATTTAGACCTTTCAATAAAACAAGCGGTGCAACAATATGCTGTAAAGGCTTACTCCCACCTGGGATGCCAAGGAATCAGCCGCTTTGACTTTATGCTTGATCTAGCCAAAGAACAACTTTATTTTAATGAAGTAAATACCATACCGGGTTCCCTTTCATTCTACCTTTGGGAAAAAAGCGACCCGCAAATTTTGTACACAACACTAATTGAAGAAATGATACAAAGCGGCCTTAAACGAAAAACACGCCGCTTAGCCCTTCAGAATTCGATTGGTTTTAAAGTTCTCAATCGGTAACGATAAGAAAAAAGAGGAGCTTAAATGCATAGAAAAATGATTGAAGCAGTTTATCATGTGCTGTCCAGTGATAAAGAAGAGACCGTCAATCTGATCGCAATTAGACCTACCTACAATAACGATCTTATCGTCTGGGAAGATACGGGCAGGGGCACAATATACAGCTTAAAAGAGCCACTGCAGTTTCCGGCCAATGAGATCCCTGACCAGATTATTTTTAAGGCCAAAAATGGCAATACCTACACGTTGACTAAAATGACTGTAGAGCGTTACAACCAGTATGTGCGTGAACACGCTGCTGGCATGCTGAGCTTTACTACCGATGAAGAACTGCAGAGCTATTATTTAAACACCAATTTTTATAGCTAAAGTTTTTCAAGAACTTTTCGTTTGAAAAGGCCGAAATAGGAACGCTCGCTGCAGCGGTAACGTACCGATACATCTATGACAGAAGTTAAGCGGTCAATCACGCTTATTAGACGGGGCGCAAATTGCCAAACAAATAGCCAAAGCGTTGTAATAAAGACATCGCTAATGGCGATATTAGCAGGCTTGCCAGCATTTGTTACATTGGCCACAGCTTTGTTTTGCCGCAATTGTATTTCTCCATCAGAAGAAACCGCAATAGCCTTAGGAAGTAAATCCAATGTTGGTGCAATTACTAAATGATTAGGCGCGCTTTCAGCAACTACTTGCGCAATGTTCTTCCCAACTTTCTGCTTTCCTGTTAAGCAAGATTCCAGCAAAATAAAGGCCTCTTTATCCAGCTCCTTAAAACACTCTGCTATAGGCTTCCCAAGATCCAAATGCATAAAAGTATTCGGACGTTCTTTTGTAGGGGCAGAGAACATAATACTTTTAGCAGTACCGTGTGCACGCAGCACTAACCCAGAAATTTTATTGCCTTGAGCATGGGCAGTTTTTATGGCATTGGCAATATCGGTTAGAGTGGACACACGTTTAAAAGCCACTGAGGCAATGCGCTCAATCCCTTTAGAAATATGATGCTGAAAAGTTTGATTGCTATCTTGGGCGGCTTCAAGCACTAAAATAATCTTTTGATTGAAAATCTTTTCTAAAGCATGGCAGCGCTTATACGATTCGGTTTTTAGCCATTTATAAGTATTGCAGATTACTTTTACTACTCCAGCACTCATATAAAGCGCTCCAAGAGTGACTAGGACTAGAATACCCGTTGAATGCACGCTTGCAGCTAATGAAACTGCAAAATAGCTGGCTGGAATTAAAAGCACAGTCACTGGATGGCCGATAATAGCAGTGGTCGCTAACTTGGCTTGAAAAATAAAGCGCTGCAGCGAACTGTCTTGAGTTGAAGAGCATCTCTTACAAGCGTATTGCGGAATCGGAATAGTTATAGGAAATAGTTTTTCAATCATGGCAAGAATTTAGAGTAAGATTATTAAGAATATATAAAGATAAAAATTTGCTGATAATTATTATTAGTTATTATAATAATTATCTATGGATATTAATAACATTACCTCTAATTCTTGGTCTAATCTCATTAAACAATTAAATAGTAACAAAGAATCCATCTTAGTTGAAGAAGAAGATTGTCTAAAAATTATCACCCGTAATGAATTAGACACTCCGGCTGAAATTAGCGGCCATATCTATAAACCGGTTAGCGACCATACTATTATCCATATTACATTAAGGCTGCTGGAAGAAAATACAGTAACTGAAGAGCAGCGGCATATCCTCTCAGACGGCATACGTCTATTAGGCCAGAGGAAAATCATCCCTTTAGAAGAGTCCGATCGCTTTAGCCGAACAGCCTTCAATCAACTTATTGAGGAAGGGGAAAAATTGGCTAGTTTTGCCGAAGCAATGAAAGCTGATCGTGAGATATCGCTGCAATTTCTCCACTCTCACACAAATTTCTTACCGGAGCATCTAGCTCCTGAACAAATTGAATGGCACTTATTCCAACTTAAAGAAGACTCAGAGATTCTTTCCTCTTCCCTCTTGCAGACCACTTACTTGTCACTAGTCGAAAAAACGGCTCAATTATATGTGCAGAAAGGGGATATTACGGCTGCCAGCCAGGCAAGGGCATTAGCCGCACATATTCCTCCATCTCCCCGAATAGCAAATCTTATTGGGCAGTTAAATACTTTAACACCAGAAGAACAACGCGCCGGCCTGCACATTCAGGACTTAGATACTGGTATTTTAAAAAATGGCTCCCTATGTATGACCAGAAGGGAGTCTGCACAGGGAAGCATCCTGGCGGCCACATTCAAAGTAACACATCCAGCTAGACGGGAAATCGAACACACCCTCCAAGCACTATGGCAAGCCCCTCACAGCCTGGCTAATGCATTTGCCCAATTTCATGAGGGTATTGAAATAAAGATGGTTTCTGATGGTTATTCTTATCAGGAGAATGGTGAAACCTGTTTCTTTAATTGCGGTTATGCAAATGAGATAGTTTTCCGCGGCATAGGTCGAGTGATTATTGGAGCCGCACCCCCTTCTGAACTGCAGCAAGTGCTCAGTCAATATAACCGCGTTCAAGTAATTTTAGATCCACATATAGCGGAAAATGAAGCTGCAAAAACTATGCAAACATTACTAGCAGCTCTAGGAATGGCTCCTTTACTTTCTGAACAAAGAGATGAAGATCGTGAAAAAATGCGCTTATTGCAACTAATCCGCCATTTTGATCCTCCTATGGAATACCGTTTAAGCCACGACCCAAAGTTTTTTAACCTTCCTCTGGAACTCTTGAAAGCTGCTATTCTTATCGAAGCTCCCTGGTTAACTGAAAAAATTCACTATTATTTTGATTCGCACCCTGAGCTTATGTACAGGCAAGAAATTTATCCTGGAAAATCGGTATGGGCTATACATGGAGCGGCAGATCGATTGCGTGAAAGAGGAGTTGTCGGTCTTTATCAGCATGTTGGTACAAATAGTATTCTGCAAAATTGCAAGACCATTGCAAAAATCCTAAAGTACGGGGCTCTTTCAACACAGGACCGATTGGAACGAGGCTGGGTTACTTCAGGAGCTTCTCCTGTTGAAGATCTTTCATCCGGGGGCGGCGATTGTGTATTTACCCGTTTAGCTACCCATAGTCAGTTAGCGCAATGGTGTCACACTAGCTCATATTATGGCGACATTTCAATTTGCTATAAGCCCGAGATTCTCGAGCGGGGAGGCTATGGCTATTTACAAGATACGTTTGGCACTAAGTCAGCAGCTTCATATAAACGGCGTCGGGGAGCAGAAGAACTTGTGAACATTTTAGCACTGAACCCTTCTGCAGACTTGAGGCTTGAAAGATCCATGAATGAGTTTATGGTTAAAAATCGCATTCCTCGCGAATACATTTCAAGCATTGTAGTTAATAACAATATAGAGAAAAACACTTTGATTAAAGTATTACGGGAAGAAGGTTTAATTGAAACTGTAGATGGACAAGAGTTGATTTTTTCTATCCCTATTGACCAGTTTATCTATGTAAGCACCACTTTACATGAAAAGCATTGGAATTTAGAACCCCCTCTTCCTGGCAATGGACCGATTTTTCCGGAAAATTTAGATAATCTTACCATTATCCATTCATATAAAACTAAAAAAGTAGCAGGCACCCATCGGGAGCTTTTTGTCATTAATTCTTATGAGAATGAAGGAGAAATCGATCAGTTGCTCACAGTACATAACGCATACAGGCTACTTGGCGGGCATGTTCCAGAAGCTAAAAAATACCAGCAAATTTCCACTCACGATCTTATGCCTAAAGAAAACTTTTCAAAGTTGGCGAATTTTTATTTAGAAATAAAACCTATGTTCGAAAATATCATAAAAATGCTCACACACCGCATACCCATCGCTTTACCAATAGCTAATGCTGAGCCTGATTTAGAAGTCTCTTATGGAGACCGCTCTTTACCTAAAGTAAAGAACTCCCCTCTCCCCACCCGTTTATTACTACAAAATATCTTTGGAAATACCTTAGAACAACTAATAAAGCAAAATACCAATCTCCCTGTGCGAGAACTTAGGTCTTTTTTTGTACTCGACTGTCTTCTTGCTAATTCTTGCATGTCAAATCCGGAGGGTGTAATTATCAGTAATGCTGGAACGATTTGGCGCATTGATAATTCTAAAAATCTACAGTTTACAACGGCAGAAGTATCTGAACTTGAACATTATCGCAATCCGATAAGTCATCCTCAAGCGGCAAAAATATATGGGAATATCTCAAATCATGAAATTATCCTGCAGATTAATGAGATTGCCGAGCACTACGATGAACTAGCTGCTTTGCCTTGGCCTGAAGCAAAAAAAGACCTGATTTGCAAACGCATGGACTATCTCATCAATTATCGCAACACGCTTGTACAGGCTGAAGCTGCCCGTAAAGCCGAACTTGAATCTCAAATTAATGACCCAGAGGCAGAAATTACCTTTATCAAAGCCTTTGACTGCTCGCAAATTACCTTGCATGGCATCCCCTTGCGCGAAGGCAATCCCCCTGCGGCAGATGAGCTTGCGCCGCCCTTTATAGAACCTCCCATTCCCCCGCAAATACATCAAGCTGCTGTATTAATCCTGGAAGCTGATAATCGCGTATGGGTATCTGAAGTAAAATCCACTCAAATTCCAGAAAGATCCACTAAAAAAGGGGAAACCCTTGCCCAAGCTGCAATTGCCAAAGCAAAAGAACAGCTCAACCTGGAAATACAGCTTGAAGAAACGCTCTTCGATAAAGAAGGAACGCGATATTACCTGGCACGCCGTATCGGCGGCAATCCTTCCCAGGCGGAAAGCGGGTTAGCAAAACTGATTCCTTTAAATAATTTGACCCGCCACACTCCACCAGACCAGCAAATAACGATATCCGAAATACTAAAACATGCGAGAAGCAGAAAAATAGCCCAAGAAAACTTGGAACTTTCTCCCCCAATACCAAAAAACAATATTCACGCAGCCTAACCCCTCCTCTAAAAAATCTCTTGAGCAGCAATGAGTTATAAGCTATACTAGCCCCAGTTAAATAATGTCTGGACAGGAATTCCTTAACCTTAAGAGGTTTTGATGGCAAAAATTGTCATAAATGATGAGCAAAAACACGCTCTTGAAGAATTTTTACAGCAAAATAAACATGCAGAACTGATCAATACTTATTTGCGGTTTATTGAACTGAAGTTCAAGCTGGAGCCGGTTATCCTCATGCCCGATAAAGTGATCCATCAAAACGAAGAGCATGCCACCAGACAGCTGGAAAAAGAAAACCGGCTATGGCGCGAAACAGAAATTAAAATCGGTTTCAGCAATCTCAGCGTAAATGACCAGACTAAGAAAATCTACATTTGCCCTTTTACGGGTAAAGTGTTTGGCGACAACACCCATCCCAATCCACAAGACGCTATTTATGACTGGGTATCTAAATGTCCCGAGAACACTGAAAGAATCGGCGGACTCCGCGTAAAGCGTTTTTACGTTTCTGAAGATCCTGAAGTGATCAAAAGTTATTACGAAAATAAGCCTAAAAAAGAACCGGTCACAAAAGTAGTTTACTCATCAGCTCTCAGCGGCAAGCTTTTTAACAGTAAGCAGGCTGTCATTGACGACTTTAAAAAGAATTACTTAAAAGAGATTTCCTTGGTCGAAGTGCAAAATCAAAACAGATTTCAAATCGAAGAGGAATTTTTAGCTTTTATTCAGAATCAATTGGCTGAAGATAAGATTTCCTCATTTGTAGAGGCTTTAGCCGAGTTTGAAGTATTTATTCCCTACGTGGAACAGTGGATCGAACTAGACGAACAGGATCAGTGATAAGACAATATACTACTTACTCGCCTGAAGAATCTAAGCAACTCGCCTATTTAATAGGACAAGAAGTTAAAAGCGGCTCCATTATCTGTTTTAAGGGCGATCTGGCAGCAGGAAAAACTACCTTTATTAAAGGCCTGGCTGCAGGAGCCGCAAACATCCCTGAAGAACAGGTAAACAGCCCTACTTTTAATTACTTAAACATTTACCAAGGCACTAAAACTCTCTACCATTTTGATTTATATAGACTAGGAGAGGTGGACGAGTTTCTTGCTATGGGCTTTGAAGAATACCTGTTTAGCAATGGAATTTGCTGCATAGAATGGTCTGAACGAATAGAAGCCATTATACCAACCCCCCATTATGAAATCTCAATAAGCCATTGCGGGGAAGATAGCCGGCTCATTAGGGTAGAATTTAAAACCTAAGTGTTGTCATGATAAAAAAATTGTTGTTCAAACAGCCTAAATTCATAAAATCAGCTGTAAAGCAAAAGGACTACCCTAAGCTTTATGACAGTTCTGGCGTATTGCTGCCTGAAGTTGCCGTGGCCGGCCGTTCAAATGTGGGCAAGTCCAGCCTGATCAACAATTTGTTCAATGTCAAAGGAATGGCTAAAACCTCCTCAACACCCGGTAAAACCCAACTCTTGAATTTTTTTACTGTCGACGACTTATTGGCCTTTTGCGATTTACCCGGCTATGGCTACGCCAAAGTATCTACTGAAATCCGCAGCGAATGGGGCCCTATGATCGAAAATTACTTGAGCCAGCGCACCACGCTGCATTTATTATTATTGCTATTTGATATCCGCCGCGAGCCAAACGAAGAAGACCTGCAGCTTTTAAACTGGGCGCAATATTACCAAAAGCCGGTGCAGCTTATTTTAACAAAAGTGGACAAAGTCTCTAAGCAGGAAAGCCAGCGCAATTGCCAAAAAATCAATATGCAGCTGGGACTGGATCCCAACGAGAGCCTCCTCTACTCTTCAACTAAAAACATCGGCCGACAGCAGCTTATTGGCCTCCTTAAAAAAGTAGTATAGATGAAAAAAAACTTAGAAAACGAAATATTCGTATGCCTGGACTGTGAATTTACAGGCCTGGATCCGAATAATGACCGCATTTGCGAAATTGCTGTTGCCACTTTCAATTCCACAGAGATCCTAGAACAGTTTGAATCCCTAATCGATCCCGAATGCCCCATTTCTGAAACATCTATCGCCATTCACCATATAACTGAAGATATGGTCAAGGGCAAACCTAAAATGGCCGATATCCTTCCGGCAATATTGCGCATGATCGATAGGCATGTGATAGTAGGGCACGGCATTGGCTATGATATTGATATGATTGTTTCAGCGGCGCAGCGAGCTAACATACCTGCCGACATCAAAAGAAACGCCACATTAGACACCCTGCGTTTAGCGCGCTTGTATGGTGAAAGCCCTGTAAACTCTTTGGAGCATTTGCGCCAGCACTTTAATATCGAAGATGAAGGCGCTCATAGGGCTATGAGCGATGTAATTGTCAATATCGACGTTTTCCGCTTCTTATCAAAGCGTTACAAATCTCTCAAGGATATGCAAGAAGTGCTTTCTAGGCCAATTCTCATGAAAGCCATGCCGCTCGGCAAACATAAAGGGCGCCCCTTTAAAGATATTCCATTGGAATATCTGCGCTGGGCTGCGCATAAGGACTTTGATCAAGACCTTACTTACTCAATCCGCGCTGAACTAAAGAGGCGTAAGCAAGGCAATCTCTTTAATCAAGCAGGTAATCCCTTTTCTAATTTATAAAATCTTGATATAGCTTATTTATTTTGCAGGAGTAGGCAATGGCTAAAGACAGAGATGAAATCATCACGGAAAAAGGGTCTTTTGAAGTAAAAGTCGGCTTAGCGGAAATGCTTAAGGGCGGTGTCATCATGGACGTCACCACGCCAGAACAGGCAAAAATAGCTGAAGATGCCGGTGCAGCCGCTGTCATGGCCTTGGAAAAGATTCCTGCAGATATCCGTGCAGAAGGCGGAGTGGCCCGCATGGCAAACCCTGAAATCATTCAGAAGATTCAAGAGGCAGTTTCCATCCCTGTCATGGCTAAATGCCGCATTGGCCATTTTGTCGAAGCGCAAATTTTAGAAGCCCTGTTTGTCGATTTTATAGATGAAAGCGAAGTCTTGACCCCTGCCGACGAAGAAAATCATATCGACAAGCAAAAATTTACCATTCCTTTTGTATGCGGCTGTAAAGACTTGGGGGAAGCCTTGCGCAGAATAGCTGAAGGGGCTGCCATGATCCGTACAAAAGGGGAAGCCGGCTCAGGAAATATTGTTGAGGCCGTAAGGCACATCCGCGCCGTAAACCGAGAAATTAAATTACTAGCCAGCCTGGAAAAGTCGCAATTAATGGGTGAAGCAAAACGCTTGAATGCACCCTATCATTTAGTACAGCTGGTAGCCAAACTCGGACGCTTGCCTGTGCCTAATTTTGCAGCCGGCGGTGTAGCCACACCTGCAGATGCTGCCCTGCTCATGCAATTGGGAGCTGAAAGTGTATTTGTGGGCTCAGGTATTTTTAAATCCGAAGACCCTCCATCACGCGCTAAAGCTATTGTTGCAGCTGTTACTTACTACAATGACCCTGAAGTCTTAGCCAAAATCTCTTTAGGTCTTCAGGATGCCATGAAAGGCCTGGATATCCATCTTTTGCCTCGTGATGAACATCTTTCGCAACGCGGCTGGTAAAATGGTTTCAATAGGCGTACTTGCCCTGCAGGGCGACTTTGCCAAACATATGCACACTCTGCAAACTTTAAAAGCGCATGCTATCGAAGTGCGCACATCAGCTGATCTAAATCGCTGCAGCGGGCTCATCATTCCCGGCGGCGAGTCCACAACTATGCTCAGGCAAATAGAGGCGAATAACTTAAAAAAAGGACTGCTGGAGTTTGCCGCCCGGCACCCCCTATTCGGAACCTGCGCGGGTTTAATCTTAATGTCCAAAGAAGTGCTGAATTACCCCATGCAGCCTTTAGGCTTACTTGATCTGCAAGTCGAACGGAATGCTTACGGCCGGCAGATCGAATCCTTCATAGGAGAAGTTGATCTCTTTCTAGAAAAAAGGCCCCGCACTATGAAAGGCATATTCATCAGAGCGCCTAAAATTCGCGCAACAGCCCCTGAAGTAAAAATCCTGGCTTCCTATAAGGATGAGCCGGTCGCCGTTCAGCAGGGCCGCCATCTCGCCTGTTCCTTCCATCCAGAACTATTAGGTGAAACTGTTCTCCATAAGTATTTCTTAGACAGGCTTCTTGCTTAATTTAAACCCAAGTTGCGCCCCTAAATCTTAGCGCAAGCTATGATTTAAATTGGGATATTTTGGAAGAAGAGAGGGAAGTCTAATAGAGATTCATGTCGCTTTTCGCGATATTATCACATCTTTCAATTAAAATGGGCATAATGCTAAGTTATTGCTAATGAAACTTTACTCTATAAGGAGAGCAGTATGCCGCAAAAATATCAACTCCCTAAGCTGCCATATGCATTGGATGCACTAGAACCGGTCATTAGCGCAGAAATTATGAACCTGCACTACAATAAGCACCATCAGGCTTATGTAAATAATCTAAATGCTGCCAAGGAAGAGTTGGAAAAGCTTCAAAAAAATGATCTTTGCGACTTGACCAAAGAAATTGCCCTGCAATCCGCGATTAAATTTAATGGCGGCGGCCACATCAACCATTCCATTTTCTGGACTAATTTGGCACCTAAAAGCGAAGGCGGCGGCGAACAGCCGACAGGCGAACTGGCTGAAATGATCCAAAAACAATACGGCAGCTTTCAGCAATTTGTCGAACTTTTCAATGCCACCACTGGCGCCATCCAAGGCTCAGGCTGGGGTTGGCTTGGCTTCTGCACTAAAGAGAAGCGCTTATTCATTACAACCTGCGCCAACCAGGATCCATTAACAATAGCCGTTCCGCTGCTCGGCATCGATGTATGGGAACACGCTTACTATTTGCAGTACAAAAATGTGCGCGCTGATTACCTAAAAGCTATTTGGGGCATCGTCAACTGGAAAAACGTAAATGAGCGCTTCGAGGCCGCCTGCAACCTGAAAGCAGCCGCTAAAGCCTAAATTGCGTTTGGCAGAGGACTTCCCTCTGCCAAACCTTCTTGCTAATATTTCGCTTTTAATTCAAAATACTTCTGGATTAACCACATAGAACAAGTGAGCGTATGGGATTATTCTCGCGGGACAAACCCAAAATCAAAGTGCAAACCACTAAAAAAGACGGCTTCAGCGGCTGGTTAAAGTGCACCCATTGCAATGAACTTATCCACACCAACGAACTAGAACGGAATGCCAACTGCTGCCCCAAATGCGATTACCATTACCGCCTTTCTGCTGAAGAACGTGTGCGCAGCCTGGCGGATGAAGGCAGCTTCGAAGAAATATCCGGCGATATTGAACCCGAAGATCCGCTCCAATTTTCGGACACGGAATCTTATCAAGAGCGGTTGGTGCGCGCACGCGAAAAATCAGGACGCAATGAGGCGGTCATTACCGGCACTTGCACCATTAATCAAATACCTGCAGCCCTGGGCGTCATGGACTTCAATTTTATGGGCGGCTCAATGGGATCTGTGGTCGGCGAACGCTTAACACTACTGATTGAATATGCGCTGCACAGCAACCTGCCTGTAATCATTGTCACCGCATCAGGCGGAGCGCGCATGCAGGAATCGATTTTTTCTCTAATGCAAATGGCCAAAACTTCCAGCGCCTTAGCACGCCTGCAGCAAAAAGGTCTTCCTTATATTTCCGTCCTCACCAATCCTACTTTAGGCGGCATTACAGCTTCGTTTGCCTCTCTAGGAGATATCATTGTAGCTGAGCCGGATGCCTTAATTGGCTTTGCCGGTCCGCGCGTGATTGAGCAGACCATAGGCCATCAGCTGCCTCCCGGAGCCCAAGAGTCAGAGTTTTTGCTCAAACATGGCATGATTGATTGCATCATTAAACGGCCTGAACTAAAAAACAAGCTCAGTCTTCTGCTGCAGTTTTTGATGAACAACAACCGCTCCTTTGATCCAGAGTGGACTTTAGAAAACGGCGATGCCGCTAAAGAAGAAAACGGCGTTGGAAAAAAACGGAGCAAAGGAAAAACTTCATTTGACGGAAATTAAACTAAGGCCTAGATTGCTACACATTAACTAATTGCCTAGCTAGCAAACCTTAAACTACAAATTTTTTCAAATTCTTAGTAAGCATACCTATGAAAAAAACTGAAGTTTTAATCATACCCACCATAGCAGAAGATAGCGAAAAACTGCCGAAATATTCTTCTTTAGGCGCTTCCGGAGCTGATGTCAAAGCGCATATTACTGAATCAATTTTCCTTGAACCGGGCTGCAGCGTCTTAGTTCCAACAGGCTTGCGCTTCGCCATTCCGGAAGGTTATGAGATTCAGGTCAGGCCGCGCAGCGGCTTAGCCTTAAAGCACCAGATCACTGTATTGAACACTCCGGGAACTATAGATGCCGATTATCGCGGAGAGCTCGGCGTTATTATCATCAACCACGGTAAACAAACCTTTGAAATTACATCCGGCATGCGCATTGCTCAACTTGTAGTCGCACAAGTAACCCCCGCCGCTTTTGAGCTATGTGAATCGCTCGAAGAAACAACCAGGGGAGCTGGAGGTTTTGGGCACACGGGTTTCCACTAACTTATAAACCCTTGCGTTTGGGGACATGGTAAAAATATTTAAATACTTACTGCCTGAGCAGATAGCCTTTCTCAATGTCCGTACGCACAATGAGGTCATTGACGCTTTAGTTGCTCTTTTGGAAAAGGCTGGAAAAATACCCAATGCCCGTATTTTCAAAAATGCGATCAATGAACGGGAAAAAATTGTAACAACAGGCATTGGAATGGGTGTGGCTATTCCCCACGCCAAACTTGCCGGGTATGATGATTTCTTTATTGCCATTGGCATTTTAGACAAGGGAGTTGATTGGAAAGCCCTTGACGGAGCCCCTGTAAGACTTGTGCTTCTTATCGGCGGGCCCGATGATAAGCAAACAGAGTATTTACAAATTCTCTCTGCTCTTACTGTGGCGATAAAAGATGAAGAGCGTCGAAAAAAAATTCTTTCAACCCGTTCTCCAGAAGAGGTAATAACTCTCCTTAAAGATTTTTAGCTTGAGGTAGCTGCCATGGACTTAAAAATAAAAGACCTTGCCGAATTGTTGAATGTATCTGAAAAAACTATTCGCCGCTGGTTGGCAGATGGCAAAATTCCTGCCTATAAGTTAAATCAACAATACCGTTTCAATCCTCAAGAAATCGAAGAATGGGTGATGAAAAATCGCCTGAATAAACAGGGAGAGGAGGAAAGCGACGAGGAAGACAAGCAAGAGCCGCCTGCTACAGGCGGCAGCAAGCAATTCAGCCTCTACCGCTCTATCAATCTAGGAGGAGTCTTTTACAAGGTTTCAGGCAGCACTAAAGAAGAAGTGATCCGCACCAGCATGAAGGCTTTAGCTCAAGGCAAGAATCTAGACGCAGACCACCTGACGGAGCTTCTTTTAGAAAGGGAAAAACTGGCGCCGACTGCCCTTAATTTTGGCATAGGAGTGCCTCACACGCGCGATTACCTCATTAATAGCCACCAAAATATGGTAGCTGTGGCGTTTCCAGAAACTCCTATTTCTTACGGGGCTTTAGACGATGTGCCGGTACATACCCTTTTCTTCCTCTTTGCCTGCAATGAAAAGCAGCATTTGCACCTTTTAGCAAAAATCGCCCACCTTTCAAGCAAACCGGAAGCTATTAATTTTTTATTGGGCAAACCTAGCAAATTGAAGCTGTTAGAGTTTATTAAAGAGTGGGAGCAGAAAATTCCTATACGAGCCTAGATATATGAATATTGCTCGAAAATACGCAGCACCAAAATTGGAACCCATTAGACATCTTTCAAAACCCCATTTAGTCGCTAAAATTGCCCTTTTTTGCAACCAAAGCGAGTTTTGAAAGATGTCTATTACTGCCAAGAATTTCGCCAAATGATAAATCCGTTTCAACGCCCTTTCTCAAATTCTATGCAGTCCGTGCTTGCAGGAATCCTTGCTGCACGAGCAGTCGTATAAGCTGCTGGTTATCAAATCGATAGCGCATTAAAGGCTCTTCTAAAAGGGCTTTTTTGCAAGATTCGAGATTTTCATTATCTGGTTGACGTAAAGCTTGCATGATTTGCTTTAAAAGCCCTGGTTCATATTTTATGGCTTTTAACAAGGATTTTAGCTCATCTGTATATCGCCCATTAAATATAAGCTGCCATACTGTTTGTAAAACAACTAATTGTTGTTCTGGAGTAATAGCTAGAGTGATTTGCTCTGCAAATGCCTCATTCTCTATTAAATCAGGCATGGCCTCTATTAACTTAACACCTAGGCTTGTATAGATAGTATCAACAAACTCGTTGCCCCGGCATTTATCAATGACACCTTCAAGCAATGTAAACGGGGTTGCACGGTCGATCATGCGTTTTTCTGTTTCTTGATCTAAAGCCGCTTCTCTTTCTTTGTCGATCATGCGTCTTACTGTTTCTTGATCTAAAGCCACTCCCTTTTCTTTAATGTATGCCACTAAATTATTGGCTTGATCTACCTTTTGAAGCATGCAGATAAGTTTATTTATCGCCATTGAGAATTCATTATTTGGCTTGGCACGACATGCTAAATAGTCATGAAAGATTGTTTGCAGATTTTTATCTTCTGTCAGGATAGATGCGGTAAGCCGCAAACTAGCTGGACTAAAAACACCTCTAAATTCTTGTCTTAGAATACCTACAAGCTCTAAAGCGTATTCATCAGGTTTTACTTTTTCAAGCTTCGCTAGCCTCTCTGGCAAACTCTCGCTAGGTTGATGCGTTTTTATGGCCGCTGCAAACTCTTTGAGTTCTTCCATATTAATTTCGGTATTAGGAACTGTTTGAAGCAGCTCTTTAAATCGTTTATCATCTTTAAAATCTGCTTTAAGCTGATCGTAATGTTCTTTTCTAAATTCGCCGGGATTGTCACGAAACCATTCCAATACAACTTCTTTTAAGCGCGGTTTTTGGTCGATGTGCTCTTTTAAATAAGCCAGCATTTCACCTGGAGTGTAAAGCTTATAGAAACGTTTAAGCACCTCTTCTTCATTAATGAAAATATTGGCAAGGAATCCGAAAGTTTCGATAATCTTTCCGGCCGGTAAGCCTACTTTGGGGCTTAAAAGATTCATGACGGAATTCACAGTATGGGAATCCGGCCCTAAAGCGCTTCCGATTTTTTCTGCCAATAAAGTCCGCATGCCAACAAATAACTTGTCTAACATCAGCTCTAATGATTCCGGCTCCCCTTTCAGATCGGAATTCGATTCATTAGCTTGAGAGATCCAGCGGCTGCCGCAATGCAAACTAGAAACAGCCAATTCGATGAGATTTCTTGAAATTTGGTCCTTAACATCCTGCTGTTCTCTTGGATTGCCTGCCGGCAGCTTTTCAAGTTCAGAAATGTGATAGAGAATTTCTTGGTAGGATTTTTTTAAATTCTCATAATATATGGGCAATTCAGGGCTGGAGGCTGACGGCGTCCCTGCTGTAGGTGTATTGTTTGGTATATATTTATAAATAAGTGTATCTAAGCTAGTCCTAAGGGTAGTTACACTTACCGGTTCATACTGGTTAACACCCACATCATTTTTTAGTTTGCGGGGATCCCTATAGCCTAACTGCTTTGGATCGGTAAAATTTATGCGGGCAAATCTTTGAGAGATCTCTTTATAATTAAAAGGTTTAAGTAATTCAGGATCCACATTGTTTACTTGTTTTACTCTTTCAGACGCCATATGACGCTCGTCTAATTTAAACGCTATAAGCTCCAATTTTTCTCTAAAAAGATGGGCTGCAATAGGCAGCTGCCGGCATAAATTGTTAAGCTGTTCCTCTGCCTTTGCTTGTCCCAGGATTTGAGTTAAATTAAACAACAGCTCATCATCGGCTAAAATAAATCCGGCAGCTAACGACTCTTTCCCGGCTTTTTCTGTAAAGGCCGCGAGGTTTTCTTTAATTTTAGCTGCTATCTCTTTGCCGCCAGCTTTTTCCAGGTTTGGAAAATTATGTTTTATCCACTGCAAAAACCTGGGGTAGAAGCGTTTTAGAGAGAGGTATGTAGGGTAATCGCGAATGGATAATTTCGGAGGCTGAGACTCAAGGGTACTCGATAGAGACTTTATTTCTTCAAAAGCAAACTCTTGCCGCAAAGCACCTTTATCGAAAAAAGGGAAGAGATGCCAAAAGCTGAGATTTAGTTTTACGGCAAGCTTGAAAGCATTCCAGTCTTTTAGCAATGGTAAGAGGTTTTTGTTATGTACAGAAATTACTTCTTCTATAATTTCAGGATAATATAGCTTAAGTTTTTTTAAAAATTTACCATAACCCACGCTAAAGGCATGTTCGATTAAATTGTGCCCTTCAGAATTTTCTTTAAAAACAATTTCCTTAAATTTTTCAACTGAAAGATATTTTTCAGCCAACCCAAATAGTTTTTCTATATTTGCAGGTGCAAGCAGCTTGTTTATTTTTTCTTTATCTTTAGGGGCAGCTTTTGCTTCTTTAAACGAATAGAGCTCTAAAAGTTCATAAAAGAGGGTCTTGCCTTCATGCTCTTGCCCCAGCAAGCGAGTGATTTTTTCTTGAGGCAGTTTTTCTACCGTTCCATTCTGAATACCTTCGAGAAGAGTTTCTAAAGCATATTTATAAGAATGTTTTGCCAGTAATTCTTCGACTTCTTCAGGGGAAAGTTTGAGTTTAAATTCCTCTAAAATATAAGGAGAGGCTACTGAGCATATATTTTTTCCGGCTACTTCTTTCCCAAGGACAGTTCCCCAATCATCAGGCTGAAGAAAGCCGGCAAAAAATCCATAAAGAAGTGAAGGGGGAGCGGATAGTAATTTAGGGCCATTATCTAAAATATGGAACATGACATCGTATTTAACAATAAAATCTAGCCGCTCTGCGGGAGTAAGTTCAGCAACAAATCCGAAAAACTTTGTAGATGGCCGCTGCAGATACTCTTTTACTATTGGATTAGATTTACCTGTAAAGAATCTTTTTACAACAGATGCGGGGAAAAGCCCCGCGAGCTCTTCAAACAACCCGAACTTAAAAGAAGTATCTATATTCTCAAGTTCGAAATAAGATTTCACAAGATTCTTGAACTTCCTTTCACCTAAATGTTCAAGGAAAAAATCATAAAGAAATTTTGGAGTAAACTTCAATTCTAGTTTTTCCTTCAGAATGATATCAAAAAGTTTAGGCAGAAAAATAGCATTAAAGGCTTTCACACCTAAACTTTCTTTGATAACAGCTATGTATTCTTTATTATTGCATAAATTAACAAGATCTTGCGGCTTTCTGGCCAGAATCGCAGCGACCTCCTCATCAGTATAATGTTTTTTTAAGAGTTGTATATTTGCGCTAAAATCTTTTTTTGAAAGTTCCAGTTGCAGAAAATCTCTTTCAAAACTGCCTAAGAATGGATTAATAGGCATGTTATCCATTAAACTCATGAATTCGGTTGCTGAAAGCTTTTTCATTAAGCGATCTGCAAAGCTGACGGGTTTTGCATCATTTGAATTAAGCTTAAGAGATAAAAAAAGAAGTTCGAAAGGTGTAGTTTCTAAAATGCGCTTTTTATTTTTCCTTAAAGCATTCACCCCCCCTCTAGCTATTAGAGTAAGGGCTAAAGCTCGCCAACTTAAAGCAAAAACAGTACCCGCGATATAATAAGGCACCCCAATTCCTAACTGGAACATATCATTGAAACCTGCGGGCAGAATTACATTCCCTGCAGCCCTCAAAAACCAAGCCCCTAGCATCCACTCTAATCCATGAGCAGCTCCTCTTATTTCCCAATCAATAATAGGGGCCAAAACCTGCTCAAAACCAAAATACTCGCGGTTGACTTCGGCTTGAATTTTTTGGGGCATGGGGGAAGCTAGAAGTTTAATAAAGTCAGCCCGATCGAGTTCATCGACTATTGCTTCCAAAGTCTCGCCATCCCTTACTAAATATAGGATAGCATTTTCCGGATCCCTAATTACCGCTGCCAATTTTTCTTGCGGCATCAAGTGTTTAAAGGCTTTAAAGGCCTGGGCATGCTGAACTGCCATTTGGGTCAGATCAATTAAATATTTATCTAAAACAATAGCTAAAATTGATTCAGGCAAATTCTTTAGTTTCTGCAATACTTTAATTTGCATCCCTGGGCTGCACTTTAAAAGCGCGATCAATTGTTTGCCGGTATTTTCTGGATCTTCTTCAATTTTATCTAAAATAGCATCAGGAAGCTCTCTATCAGTTAGCAACGCTAAAATCATGAGCTGGATGGGATTGGCATAGTGGGTGAATAAAGATTTAAGAAAAAGGCCGTCCTCTAAAGCTTCTATTTTGTCAAAATGCAGGGCTAGATGAATGGCTGCATACACTTCAGCTTCAGGCAGTTTTCCTTTTTCTAGAATAAGAGCTCCCAATTGGGGAGCTTCGCGTAAAAGAGCCCATTCCATTAATGATTGTTTGTTTGGGCCCTTTAAATTAGGCAGCCGATCTAAACAGCTTAAAATCTGACATGCGAGCTCCGGTTGGTCATTTTGCACAGCTTGTTTAAAATCCCGTTCTAGTTCAGAAAGGGCAAGGCATTTTTGAAATAGAAAGCTTAACGGCCAATCTTCATGCTTGCTAAAACAGCGTTTTTTAACAAGACCGCATTTCTCTAATGAAACAAATAGCTTCCCTATTTGCTCATCAAACTGCGCTTGTATTTTTGCATCAGTATGAGATGGTATTTTCGTAAGAATATTAATTAAACGTCCCGCTTGCTCAGTATCGGCCCCCTTTATTTCTAATTGTCCTATGGATGCCGGATCTCTTTTGATTTTATCGAAAATCTGCTCATCGGCGCTATTCTCAATCCAAGACCAAGAAAATAAAGATGCTTCTTCCATTAATTATCCTTAACAAATTGTAGTTATCAACAAAGGTTAAGTTTAATTAAATTCTGTAAATATAATGTTAATATTTTATTAAACTAAAAATAATAGACATCTTTCAAAACTCGCTTTGGTTGCTAAAATTATACCTTTTTGAGCAGCTTTTTCGAAAAATTATGCGGAAAAGATGCAAAAAAGGGCAATTTTAGCGACTAAATGGGGTTTTGAATGATGTCTAATATGAAAATAAAGCAAATATTTGAGTTTAACTAGATAATTCATGCTTGCCTAAAGCAAATTAATCCCTTAACATTTCCTTATGAGAAGGAAACTTTTATCAATGTACATCCTTATCTTAAGGAAAGACTAATGAATGAATTTAATTTGCTTGAAGTCCTGCTTGGTGAATTTCACAGCAAGATAAAGCTGCTTAAGCACCTTGTTGTCCGCGATGTCCAATTTCCGCAAGCCCCAAATAAAATTAAAGTCGCCATTGGCATGCGGCGTACGGGAAAAACTTACCTTCTCTATCAGCATATCTTACAACTCATCCAGGAAGGCGTAGATAAAACAGCTATTTTGTATATCAACTTTGAAGATGACCGACTTTTACCCTTGGATGAACAGAAATTAGCAAAATTAGTTGATGCCTTCTACACCCGTTATCCTGAAAACCATGAGAGAAAGTGCTATTTTTTTTTCGATGAAATCCAGAATGTAAGCAATTGGCCGCTTGTCATTCGACGTTTGCATGATACCAAACAAGCCGAGTTTTTTTTGACCGGATCATCCGCTAAAATGCTGAGCAAGGAGATTTCAACTAGTTTACGGGGCCGATCCCTTGCTATTGAAGTTTGGCCCTACAGCTTTGCTGAATTTCTAAAGGCAGGAAATGTTTTAGTCGACCGCTCGTTGTACAGCAAACAAACTGAAGACAAGCTTAAGCAGGCTTTTTACCAATATTTAGCCTTTGGAGGATTCCCTGAGATATTTTCATATGATCGCGATGTGAAACAAAGGACATTGCAAGAATATATAGATGTGGCAATTTACAGAGACATCATCGAAAGGCATAATATAAAAAATCCGATCCTCATCAAATTCATGATCTTGTCCATGATTCATAATGTTGGTAAACCTTTTGCTGTGCATAAGTTTTACAACAACGCAAAAAGCCGCGGCTTCCAAATTGGAAAGGACACTCTTTACGAATATGCCGAGCATATTGAAGATGCATTTTTGGCTTTTTTTGTGCCCCTATACGATGAATCGATACGCAAAATGCAAACAAATCCAAAAAAACTCTACGCTGTCGATCCAGGAATGGCCAGGGCTTTGACGCTTGATTATGAAAATGAATTGGGCCGACTTTTTGAAAATGTGATTTATTAGATTTAAGACGCATGGGTTGCAAAGTCAATTACTACCTGACAGCAGAGCGTTATGAAATTGATTTCCTGGCACAAACCCCTCGAGGTCATAAAAAACTATTTCAAGTAGCCTTGGACATCGGTGATCCCAACACACTAGCACGTGAAGAAAGAGCGCTGCAAAATGCCATGAAAGAATTAAAAATTGAAGGTGAAATTATCACCTTGGATTCCTATTTGCGCCATGGCATCAAATTGTGATTAGGCGGCTCGGCGTTGTAAAAACTGGTGTTCTACAAGAAGGCGCATCAGCTGCTCTTTATCAAAACGGTATTGGAATAGAGGCTCCCGCAATAATACCGTTTTGCAGGCTTCAATGTTTTCCTGAGTGGGCAGCCGCAACGCTTGTAAAATGGATTCGATAAGCGCAGGCTCCTGCCTTGCAACTTTTAACATTGATTTTAGCTCTTCAGCATATTGCTGATTAAATATATGCTTCCATACTTTTGCTACTAGATCTAATTTTTGCTCTTCTGTAACTGCCTCTTCAAGTATTTGACTTAGCCCTTCGCTTTCTTCTACATAGTCAGGGATCGCTTCCAGCAGTTGAGTGCCTATGCTTGTGTAAACAGTGCTGGCAAACTCATTACCCCGTAGCCTATCTATCATCCCTTCTATTAAAGTCAGCGGACTTTTATGGCCGATTGCACGCATGGCTGTCTCATTATCCAATGCCACTCCTTTTCCTTTAAGGTAAGTCACAAGCCTATTCGCTTGGTCTATTTTTCGAATCGTCGTTTCCAATACATCTAAAGCACGATTATAATTTTCCAAAGATTCAGAAAGGCTGCTTTTAAAAAAATCCTCAAAAGCTGCCTGTAAAGCAGGCTCTTGTGATAAATGGTGAAGGATAGGTTTCAAATTGATGGGTGTAAGAATACCGTTGATGAGTATAAGAATGTTGCGAAATTCTTGACGGACAATACTTTCAAGCTCTAAGGGATACTCATCGGGGGTTTTGGCCTTAATAGACTCTAATTCTTTTAACCTTTCTGCCAAATGTTTTGAAAACTGATATTCTTTGATTTTTTCGAGAAAAACATTCAGTTCCCCAGTTTGCAAGCTGCCGCTTGACTCAGGCTTCAGGAGTTCAGTCAATTCAGGGTCTTGCCCAAGATCGTCCTTAGTTTGCAAGCTGCCGCTTGACTCAGGCTTCAGGGGGTTAGTCAATTTAGGGTGCCTAAGATCGTCCTTAATGGCTTCGTAATGCTCTTTTTTAAACTCTCCCGGATTATCGCGAAACCAGTCTAAAACCGCATTCCTTAATCGGGGCTTATCTCCCAGATGCTCCACTAAATAAGCAAGGATATTGGCTGGGGTGTACAAATGATAAAAACGGTTAATGACCTCATCTTCATTCAAGTCAGTATCCTTGAGATGTTCGATGATATCTTCGGCTTTGGGTAAACCCATACGAGCGCCTAAAAAGCCCATTACAGTATTGGTGGTATGGGAATCGGCTCCATAATAGCCCGCGATTTGCTCTGCCACCATGGTGCGCATGCCGGCAAACAGCCAGTTCAACATCAGCTCAAGGCTTACTGGAACCCCTTTTAAGTCAGAAATGGATTCTAAAGCTTCAGAGACCCAGCGGCTGCCGCAATGCAGCGAGGAAATGGCTAAATCGATAAAATTCCTGGATATTTTATCTAGCTGATCGCGCAACTCCCTTGCGTCTTCCGGCGGTTGTTTTTCAAGCTCTGCGATGTAGTATAAAATTTCTTGATAGTGCTTTTTTAAATTGTCGTAGAACTTAACAAGTTCAGGATTAGGTTCTGGGGGGTCACCTATGAAAGCAGGCGGTGTGCCTACGTAAGGGGTATTTTCAGGGATATAACGATTAATCAGCTTGTCTAAGCCGATCTTTAAAGTCGCTACGGAAACTAATTCATAACTATTAACGCCAACGTCATTTTTTAACTTCTGGGGATCGCGATACCCAGGCTGTGCGGAATCGGTAAAGTTAATTGACAAAAACCTTTCAAGAATTTGCCTGTAGTCAAAGGGTTCAAGTTTTTCCTTCTCAACTCCGCTAATTAACTTAACTTTTTCTGCATCCATATGGCGCTCGTCTAAGCGATAGGAAATAGATTCGATGGCTTCTTTAAAATTTGCAGCTATTACTGGGAGTTGGTCGCACAAGGTCTGTAACTGTTCGGCCGTTTTTTGCTTGCCTAATTGCTGTGTGATTGTAAATAAAAAGTCTTGATCCCCTAACATGAAGGCTGCTGCCAATGCTTCGTCCCCAACTTCTTTTACAAACTCAGAAGGGTCTATTTTTGCTTTGGCCAAATAATTTAGACTAGTCGACTCATCATCGAAGCTCTGTTTTTTTGCCCATTGGGCAAATTTTGGAAAACTAGGGACAAGCCACTTTTCTATCTCTTCACTCTTCACTATATTTGCCAATTGGTCAAATTCTGAACTAGGGACAAGCCAGCTTTCTATCTTTTCACTTTTCACTTTAAACGTCTTGCGTAACATGCCATTTTCATAAAACAGCTCTAAATAAGCAAAACGAGAATCAAAAGATTTAACCAACTGATAATCTGTTTCATTTTTTAGTAAAGGGAGAATCTGCGGATTGTCGACAGAAATATACTCCTTAATTACATCAGGATAATGTTTTTTTATATTTCTTAAAATTTTTCTATTATGCGTAGATAACATTGAGTCAATAGCGGTAAGCGAGTCGCTATTTTTTTTTGTTAGCAGTTCTCTTACTTCTGACGTGGATAGATTTTTTGAAATCGTTTTGAATATATATTCGCCTTTATTAGGAGATTCGACAAGTTGATGAAAGATTGTTCCGTTTTTATCTTTTTGCCGCAAAAAGACTGGCATATCTAAACCAGAATTTTTATTAAAAATAGTTTCATTTTTAGACATAAGGAACAACAGCTCTATTCTATATTTATAAGGACCTTTTTCTAGTAATTTACAAATTTCGATTACAGAAAGCTTTTTAGCAAAAAAATTCAAGACACTTGGAGGCGCAAGAGCACACACATTTTTGCCCTTTACCTCTTTAGACAGCACGGCCCGCCAGCTGTTTTTCTGAACAGCCTTATCCGGATGCTTTAAGAGCTCCGCAAAATAGCTGTATAGCTTGCTGGGGGAAGCAGATAAAGCTTCAGCGAAAGCAGGACTTTTTTGTTCGGCTATTAAATGGAAAATATTGTGCTCTAAAATAAATTCTACCCGTTCTTCATAGGGTAAGTTTTTAAGAAAATCAAAAAAACTTGTTGACTCCTCCTTTATTAATTGATTTATCAGATAGCCATTTAGAAGAGTATTAGATTCTGCTTTGAATAATTCTTTAAGGGTTATAGCTGGAAGATTAAAAATAAAATTATCAATAAGATATAGATTATAACCCTCAAAAGGAGATGCTCTTAAATAAGGCTCTAAAAATTTTAATACTTTTTCCATTCCTAAGTATTTAATCATTAAATTAAAAAGTATTTTGGTTTGTTTAAGATTAATTGAATTACGTATTTCCCTGAAGTTTTGATCGAAGATTTTTGTAAACCAACTTTCAACAAATTGTGCTCCCAGTTCCCTGGCAATGTTTAAAATAATTTTCCTATCAAGAATTGTATTTTTAAAGTATTGTGAGTAGTTTTTACTTAAAATATCTGCAACTTCTTCATTAGTGTAATATTTTTTTAAAAGTTTAATATTTTTTATTAGATCTTCTTCGGAAAATTTAAACTCAGGATATTCTTTATCTAAACTGCCAAGAAAGGGATTAAAAGGCAGAGTCTCCATTAATTTAGCCAGTTCGCTAGCAGAAAAATGTGTCAGAAAATACTCAACAAAACTTTGTAACTTGGAATGCTTGGGATCCAATCTTAAAGAAAGTAAAAGCACTTGCAAGGCTGAAGCATGAATAAGTGCTACTTTACTTTTATATTTTGATGCTTCCGTGGATTGCAATATGCCTGAAATTAGCATAGCGCTTAGCGCGGAAAGTATAGTCGCTGCCCCTGCCAGCCCCGCAAGTGTTGTCATTATTACGGGCCATTTTTCATTTTTAGGATCGCTAATACTATTATAAGATGCACCTGCCATAGCACTAACGAACAACGCCAATCCTGCTTTAAGAGAAACTTTGCTTCCTTGATCAAAAAGGTTTTCTTTATGAAAATGAATGGATTCAAAATTTTGCCTTAAAATTGAAGGTAAAGGAGATGAAAGCAATTTAAAAAATTCGCTTTTACTGATAGTGCTTGCAATACAATCCAGGGTCTCTGTATCACGTGCAAAAAATAATACGCCTGTTTCAGGGTTTTTGATGACCTCTTTAAATTCATCCGGAGGAGCTAATTCTTTTAAAGCTTGCAAAGCAGAAACGTGCAAGGCAGCTAAACAAGTTAATCCTTTTAAATTTTCAGTAATAAAATTAGCACGATTTGGCTCTGGAATCGTCTTTAATCCCTGTATAATTTTGACAGCGACACCAGGGCCTTGCTTCAGGATTTTTTGAAAAAAATTACAATCATTTAGATGTTCCTGCCAGTTATCAATTTTCCCGAGAAGGCGCTGCTGCATGCCTTCTTCCTTCATGGTTAAAGCTAAAAGAATTAACTGACGGGGGTCGTTATAAGATTCAAGCAGTTGAGTAACAAAAAGATCATTACCAAAAAACTCTGTTTTATCGGCATGTACTGCTAAATGCAAGGTATCGAACACTTCTTTCTTTGGCAGATGGCCTTTTTTAAGCATAAGAGCAGCCAGTTCAGGAACACCTTGCATCAAAGCCCACTCTAATAAAGGCTCATTATGCGGACCTTTTAAGTTAGCGTCCATACGCTCCAGGCAATTCAGAATTTCATAAGCTAGCTGCGGCTGATTATGCTGGATGGCTTGTTTTAGGCCGCGCTCAAGCTCGGACGCAGGCAGCATTCTCCTAAAGATTGCTTTTAATTTCCCTTCTTCAGCGCGATCTACATTACGTGCTTTCGGCACTAGATTCTGTCCCGCTAGAAAGTTAAAAAGCAATTTTATTTGCCCATTGAATTGCTCTTGTATTACGGTGTCGCTGCTGGCGGGCATTTTCGTGAGAATAAGAATCAAACGGCCCGCCTGTTTTGCAGTTGGCGTACCCTCCTCTAATTTTATCAAGAATGAAGGCTCAGCTTGCAATTTATCTAACACTTGCTGATCAGTATGTGTTTCAACCCAGGACCAAGAAGAAAATGAAGGAGCATAACCCATATTCCTACCTTAAATTAAGTAACAATAATTAAATTATAAACAAATTATAATTATTGTTTAAATTTTATAATCGACAACATATTACACTCTTCGTTAAAGCGCTCAGAAAATAAAAAAACTAATGTCCGATTGCTTTTAGGCCTTGTAGGATAAGTCGACCGAAGGGAGACTTATCCTACAAGGCCTAAAGATTGAAAAAAGTTTTTTTAATATATATTTTTTTAATATATATACGAGAAAAGGCTTACCGACATATTGTCATGTATGTATGATAAATCCATACATACTGACAAATTATATGTCATAATTCTATACAATAAACTTGCTGATATGTATGATAAATCCATACATACTGGCAAATAAATATGACCAACATAATGTTTCAACTCAGAAATAAATCTCAAGGCGAAGAAATTGACTATACTTTTGTCATGGATTGCCTTAGAGATTACAAATCGCCTAGAGCCAAATTAACTACTCTTCTAAAAAAAGGTGATTTAATCCGAGTCAAGAAAGGGTTATATTTGTTTGGCGCTAATTATCGAAAGGGACCATACAGTCAAGAAATCCTAGCAAATAAGATCTATGGTCCCTCCTATATTTCACGAGAATATGCTCTTGCTTATTATGGATTAATTCCTGAATACATTGCAGAGGTCACAAGCATGTCTACAAAACGCGCTCGGAATTTCGATACCCCAATTGGCAGATTTAGTTATGTTCATCTTCCTACTAAACTTTACCAAGTCAACTTCAATCTGGTTTCAATAAGAAATAACGAAACTGCATTGGTCGCAACACCTGAAAAAGCACTTGCCGATCTTCTTTATTTTCGCAATGACCAGCCAGAAACATTGAATGAACTCGTCGATCTGTTTTTTGATGATCTTAGACTTGATCCTGCATTAGTCAGTCGAATGCGAATTGGAAAGTTAAATGAAATCTTGAAGGCTGGAGGATCGCCGATAATAAAATTAATAATTGAATGGTTAAAGGGAAAAAAATGAATCCGGCCCTAGAAACAATGTTGCGAAGATACAAGTGTGAGACACGAACTCAATATGAACGAGCGTTAAAAGAAATTCTTCAAGAGTTAGCACTCATTGCCCTTTGGAGAGCCCGTTTTTTTGAACATGCGGCGTTCTAT
This sequence comes from Verrucomicrobiota bacterium, assembly GCA_023428915.1. GTDB lineage: Bacteria > Chlamydiota > Chlamydiia > Chlamydiales > JAEYWL01 > JAEYWL01. Next base: position 5,088 of record JAEYWL010000046.1, on the reverse strand, counting down.
GGAGGCACAACACTTCGCATTCTTTATGGACTTGACCGCTTTTCTGAAGACCTTGATTTCACACTCCTTACACCGGATCCGAAATATTCTCTAGAGCCATACCATGAAGCCATTCGAAATGAACTCATGTCATTTGGCTTTTCTGTGGAAATTGATACAAAAGATAAAAGCTGGGAAACACCTATTCGTTCTGCTTTTATCAAAACAAACACACTCGGTGAACTTTTGAAAATAGGAATTCCCAGAAACCTTGTGCATGGATTACACCCAGAGATGTTGCTGAAAATTAAGATAGAGGTCGATACAGATCCTGCACCCGCTTATGATGTCGAAACGCGATTTCTTTTAACACCCTTTAGCGTTGGTATCCGCACTGTAGTATTAACAGATATATTTGCAGGGAAAATGCATGCAGTCCTTTTCAGGGAATGGAAGGGACGCGTGAAGGGACGTGATTGGTATGATTGGTACTGGTTAGTGCGTCAAAACACTATTCTATCACTACCTCGTCTAGCCATCCACATGCAACGAACAGGCACTCTTCAGAATGGTGAAACTTTAACAAGAAATCGTTTTGAAAAACTCATGCTCGATAAAATTGAACGCATTGATTTTGCCTCTGCAAAAGCAGATATGCAGCCATTTGTTACTAATTATGCACAAATCGCCGACTGGTCGGTTGATCTTTTTCGCAACTTGTTGATGCAAACAAAAACCATTGAATAGGTTTTTTAATCGGAGGGGTTAGATAAATCGAACCGGAGAAAAAGCGGCGAAGAAATCGCCGCTTTCAAATTGCTGAATTATTCTTTGTCTTCTTGCTGACGCTCGCCTTCTTGACGGTCGCCGGAGAAGCTGGGAGTTGTCACTTTTTTGAGTTTTTCCTTTTCCCGGTCTTTATCCTTTATCCGCTTCTTCACTTCCTGGTCCTTAAACTCCAGATGGTCTCCTTCAAGGGTAACAAGGATCTTACGCCCTTCATCCGGATGAGACAAGATAATCTCGGCAATTGGATCTTCCAAATATTCTTCAATGGTGCGGCGTAAAGGTCTGGCACCCATTTCCGGCTGGAAGCCTTTGTCGACCAGGAATTCTTTGGCTTTTTCATCCAATGTAATGGAAAGCTCTCTCTTCTGCAGTCTGTTTTGCAGTTTGTTGACTTCTAAATCAATAACTTGCGCCAAACTCTCTTTAGAGAGCGGATGGAAAATAATTACACCGTTTAGACGGTTGAGAAACTCCGGCTTGAAGTGTTTCTTCACGGCAGCTTCGATTTTTTCCTTCATAACAGGATAATCCATCGAGCCCTCTTTAGCGCCGAAGCCCACTTCTGTGCTTCTTCTAATAAGGTCTGCGCCGAGGTTAGAGGTCATGATGATGATCGTGTTGCGGAAGTCTATTTTGCGGCCGAAGGAGTCAGTCAAACGCCCTTCTTCCAGGATCTGCAGCAGCAAGTCCATGACATCGGGATGCGCCTTTTCGATTTCATCGAAAAGCACTACCGAATATGGGCGCTGACGAACGCGTTCTGTCAGCTGCCCGCCTTCTTCATGGCCTACATAGCCTGGAGGAGAACCTGTCATACGGCTAACCGCAAATTTCTCCATATATTCAGACATATCGACCTGAATTAAGGCATCTTCGCCGCCAAACATATGGATAGCCAGCAGTCTGGCCAGCAGCGTTTTACCCACGCCAGTTGGCCCCAGGAACAAGAAAGCGCCAATTGGGCGATTAGGGTCTTTAATATCGGCTTTGCTGCGGCGTATAGCGCGGGCAATCGTTTTTACCGCTTCATCCTGCCCAATAATGGTTTGGCGCAAAACCTCTTCCATTTTCAAGACTTTTTGGGTCTCGCCTTCTGTTAAGCGGCTGAGTGGAATACCTGTATTTTTTGCGATCACATTGGCGACATCTTCATCTTCGACAATCACTTGATGCTCTTCGCGATTGACTTCCCATTGCGCACGGCTTTGCTGCAGCTCTTCGCGCAGTTTTTTCTCTTTATCGCGCAACTTAGCAGCTTTTTCATACTCTTGGTGGCCAATAGCTTCTTCTTTTGCCAAGCGGGTTGTCTCAATCTCTTGCTCATAACGGGTGATATCAAGAGGCTGGTTCATCATAGCTATACGGCTTTGCGCACCGGCCTCGTCAATGAGGTCGATTGCCTTGTCAGGCAGGAAACGGCCATGAATATAGCGGTCTGATAAAATGGCAGCAGCACTTAAAGCTGAAGGCGTGTAGATACACTTGTGGTGTTCTTCGTACTTCTGCTTTAAGCCGCCGAGAATTTCAATGGTTTCAGATACAGAGTTGGGCTGCACAATAATTTTTTGGAAACGGCGCTCTAAAGCAGCGTCTTTTTCAATATGCTTGCGGTACTCATCTATAGTCGTAGCGCCAATGCACTGGATTTCCCCGCGCGATAGCGCCGGCTTTAAAATATTGGAAGCATCGATGGCGCCTTCTGCAGCTCCTGCGCCTACAATCGTATGCAGCTCATCGATGAACAGTAAAATATTGCCGTTTTTCTTAATCTCATCCATGACCGCTTTAATGCGCTCTTCAAACTGCCCGCGGTATTTGGTGCCGGCAATCATCAAGGCTAGGTCTAAAGTGATCAAACGCTTGTTGCGCAAGTTATCTGGCACATCGCCTTTGACAATAGCTTGGGCTAAGCCTTCGACAATAGCTGTTTTACCGACGCCTGCTTCCCCTACGAGTACAGGGTTATTTTTACGTCGGCGGCATAGAATCAGGATCAGGCGCTCCACTTCTTCTTTACGCCCAATCACGGGATCCATTTTGTTTTCGCGGCACATATCGGTTAGATCATGGCCATAAGCGCGCAGGGCAGGCATCTTATCGGCTGCTGAGTTAGCTCCTTTATCGTAAGCTTTGGAGGAGCCAGGGCCTTGTCCGCCGCTTGAACCTGGATTAGGCGGCTGTCCTGGAGCCGGCCCGCCTATAGGAGGCAGCTGCAGATTGAAAGTTTCTAGTTCTTTTAAGACCTCTTTGCGAACTTCTTTTAAATTGACATTGAGATTTTCGAGCACTTGGGCAGCTACGCCATCTGTTTGGCGCAATAAACCTAGCAGCAGGTGCTCAGTGCCGACATAGTTGTGATTGAGATTAGCAGCCTCTTCATTGGCGTATTCGAACACTTTTTTTACCTTGCCAGTCAATGCAGGATCGCCGTAAACTAGGATCTCCGGCCCATAGCCCACCAGCTTCTCCACTTCGCTGCGCACGATATCAAAATCAATATTCAGGTTGCGCAAGACATTAACAGCTACCCCTTGGCCTAGCTTTAATAAGCCGAGCAGTACGTGCTCTGTACCTAAGTAGTTGTGGTTAAGACGCTGCGCCTCTTTTTTGGCTAATTTAATAACCTGCTTGGCGCGATTGGTAAATTTGTCAAACATTTGAATTACCCGCTGAAAAAGTGTGTGCTAATAGAAATCTTGTTAATTTTATTTTATGCCTTTTTTCGTTTTTTGCAAAAATAAACAGTAATAACCTCGAATTTAGGTTATACCGATACCTATGCGAAACTTGGGGATTTGATAAGCTGGCGCCGCAGTCAAAAACCAAGTTTCTAATGTGTTTGGTATAGTATTGAATTACCCAATGTGAACATAAATTTCCAAGCAAAAAGCTAAACTGATGAAAATAATTATTTTAGGAGCGGGTATATCAGGTCTTGCAACAGCCTGGTTTCTCAAGAATGCCTACGGTTCTTCCCTGGAACTGACTATATTGGAAAAAAAACAGCAGCCAGGCGGCTGGATCCAAACCATCAATAAACAGGGATATCTTTTTGAACTTGGCCCCCGCAGTTGCCGAGCCAGCGGAGCAGGCGAAGCTACGCTTAGGCTGGCTGGTGAATTAGGACTGCAAGACGAAATAATCTGGGCCGATACTTGTGCAAGCAACCGCTACCTTTGGTACCGGGAAAAATTGCGGCAGCTGCCTTCATCGCCAGCCGGACTGCTTGCCCAACCTTGGTTATGGCCTGCCATACCCGGTTTAGTACAGGATTTAGTGGATCGCCGCAAGCCGCCTCGCCATGAAGAAAGCATTGCCCAGTTCACTACGCGCCGCTTTAACCAGTTCATTACCGATACGTTAATAGATCCGCTTGTCTCGGGCATTTATGCAGGGCGCCCTGATCGTCTTTCGGCTGCTGCTGCCTTTCCCTCTTTGCCCGCATGGGAAAAAGAACGAGGCAGCGTACTGCTGGGTTTGATTGCGGCTGCAAAAAATGCCTCTCCCAAAAAACATCCAAGAGCTCTTTTCTCGTTTCGCCAGGGATTATCTACTTTAACCAAGACTCTGGCCAATAAGCTGCAAGACTCGCTTGTATACAATTGCAGCGTCGAAAGCATCCAAATCGGCACTAATGAATGCGAAGCAGTTTGTCAACATGCTTCATATAAGTCCGACTACCTTATCTCCACTTTGCCAGCCCATAGCTTAGCCGCCTTACTGCCTGAATCTCCCTTAGCAGCTCCCATGAAACACATGCCTTTCCGCTCAGTAACAACTGTCAGCTGCGGGTATCCCCATGCGTATGCTCTCCGCGGTTTTGGGTATTTAATCCCCTCTAATCAAAAACAACTAGCTTTGGGCGTTACTTGGGACTCCTCTACTTTCCCGCAGCAAAACCAGCACCCCCACGAAACAAGGCTTACTGTCATGCTGCGTCCAGAAGTTCTTCATAATGCAAAGCAAACAGCGCTCGACACCTTAGCTAAGCATCTTGGAATAACTGAGAATCCTGAATGTTTAATTGAAAATTATGTCAAAAATGCCATACCACAGTACGTTATAGGGCATCAAAAAATGCTTAAATTATTGGCCGAAGAAGAGGCCCGTTTAAATTACCGCCTGCGCATCTTGGGTAATTCGTTTACTGGCGTCGCCGTCAACGACTGCGTAGCCGCCGCCGAAACCCTGGCTAGCCAATTTTCACAGAATTAATATAATGGAATTATCTATTAGACATCTTTCAAAACCCCATTTAGTCGCTAAAATTGCCCTTTTTTGCATCTTTTCCGCAAAATTTTTCGACCATGTATATTTACA
>JAEYWL010000044.1 GCA_023428915.1 Verrucomicrobiota bacterium | reverse complement strand
TGCACTTGCCAATTGAAACGCTAAGCCCCTCGGCCAAGTCACGACTTGGCTCTTCGGGACTTATCCTTTCACTTGTCAAGTTCGGCAATGTTCAAGCGTGATTTAGGGGCGCAACTTGGGTTTTAATTATTTCCTTACAAGGCTTTTTTAGAAAGGATTTCTTAAATGGTTATTTTCCCAAATCCTCTGCGTCTCCCCGTCTTATACGTCTCTGCGTTATTTTATTAAAGATATGGATAATAGGATGCACACGCGGGCACGGGCACGAATCTACTACTCAATCTCTTTTAGAATAGCCTCAATCCAATTGGAACTCAATTGATGCTCTAGGCAAGCCAGCCAAGAAGCATGCACATTGCCATTCGGCATATGGGCAATCCTATTTTCCATTTCTTCTAAGTGTTCTTTTTCTTCTAAATAGATAGAAGTCACTCTTACCGAAGAACCCCACGCCTTTAAAGCTTGTTGGTAAAGAGGATAGAGCTCGCTTGCGCGCAATTCAATGGCATAGGTCACTAGTGTGTAGGCGTGTTCTTTAATCTCTTCTAAGGCAAAATGCTGTTTTAGGTAGCGCACGCAATGTAAATCTAAGCGATTGAGATAATGCATGCTCTCCCATCCTCCTAATAAAGAACTCAGATTGTAGTCCACTAAACGGACACCTAACCTATTCAGCTGCTTCTTCAAATAATGGGCATGCCTAAACTCTTCTGCGGCGTGCTTTAACATTTCCTCTTTAACCATGCTTGAATGCTCGCATGCGGCAATTTTTCGAGCCCCGCAATTTTCCAGATATGAGAGGGTATTCAGCCATTTGCCATGCTTTTCATTACAGCTTAAAACAGCTTCTATTAAGTTTTGCAGCGGCGCCTGCAAACTAATAAAATTATTCATGATACTTCCTCCAGGCTTTTTTCTATGAGATTATGAATGCGCGCCAGGTCTTCTGTTGAAATGCAATAGGGAGGCACGAGGACTAAAGTATTGCCTAATGGCCGCATCAGCACGCCATGCCTTAAGAAATAGCCATGCAGACTATCCCTTAACGGGCTTTCATAATCATAGGAGTTTCCGGTGCGATATTCTAAAGCCAATATAGTCCCAAATGATTCGCATCTGTTAAATGCCGGATGCCCGCGCCATTTTTTAACAAAATCAGCCTGGCCCCGGCAAATAGCCGCAATTTTTTGCTGGCAATCCTGTGTTTGTAAAAGATCCAGACTGGCCAAAGCAGCTGCGCAAGCAATGGGATTAGCTGCATAAGTGTGCCCATGCAGCAATGCATGCTCCCGCTTCTCAGACAGGAATGCATTAAATATTTCTAACCTGCAAGCTGTAATTGACAAAGGTAAAGCGCCTCCGGTCAGCCCTTTCGCTAGGCAAATGATATCCGGCACTTCCTTTAAGTGTTCTATGGCAAATATTTTTCCGGTCCTGCCAAATCCCGTCATGACTTCATCGGCTATGGAAACCACTCCTTTTTCATGGCACAACCCCAGCAACTCATCAAGCGCAGCCGGGTTCATCATCAACATGCCGGAGGCCCCTTGTATAATCGGCTCAAAAATAAACCCGGCTGCCTGCTCTTTTTCCAGAACATGCTTCAGCTGTTGAATGGCCAGCTTCTCCTGGCCTGGCAGAGGCGCTTGAATACACTCGGCATGAAACAGCAAAGGTTTAAATGGGGCGTTGAATTGCGTTCTGGCAGAAGCAGACATCGCCCCAAAAGTATCCCCATGATAGCTGCCTGTAAGACAGACAATTGCTTTGCGCGCCTCTCCTCGGTTGTAGAAAAATTGTACGGCCATTTTTAAAGCCGTTTCTACTGCCTCTGAACCGCTATTTGAGTAAAAAACCTTTTCAAATCCTGCGGGCAGAAGAGAGATAATCCGCTCTGCAAGCGCAATAGCCGGCACATGGGTGGCATCGCCAAACGAAGCATGGCTCAACTTCCCGCATTGCCTTTGCATCGCTTCAACAATCCGGGGATGGCAATGGCCATGCAAATTCGTCCACCAAGACGAACAAGCATCCAGATATGCTGCACCCTCCGTATCATATACATAAGCCCCTTCCCCCTTTACTAAACAGGGAAGAAACGGCCTTTTCAACATCTGTGTAAAGGGATGCCAAATGACCCGTTTATCCCTGTCCTCTAAAGCCAATTGCATTGTGTTTTCCATAAGCTTGCATATTTTATTATAGTTTCTTTGTTTATTATTGGTTCAGGCTGCAGCCTGCCTATGCAAGGCATCTTTGCATGCCGTAAAATGGCGGCCTCTCCCTCAGGATAGGCATGGCCATTAAATACGACCCCCAGCACATCAATTCCTCGATTTAACAGCATCTGTATAGTGAGCAGCGTGTGATTAATACTGCCTAAATAGTTTTTTGAAACGACAACCCAGCCGGCAGCCTGCATTGCAAATAGGTCCAGGCTTAAATGCTGCTCGCTTAAGGGTACGCATACGCCGCCGGCCATTTCTAGCACGAGCCGTTTTTCTGTTTTCGGCAAGACGAACTTGCCTTTATCAATTCCTCTATTTTCGAGTTTAGCCGCGTGATGCGGCGAAACAGGGGTTCTAAAGTGATAAAGATGCGGATGTACCTTAATCCCGGAGGTTAAGGCGAGCAACGCCTCTGCATCGGAATCGCCTGTCTGTATTGGCTTCCAGTAATCAGCTTGCAGCCAGGTGGCTAGCACAGCAGATGTTACTGTTTTGCCGACATCTGTTCCGATACCAGCTACGACTATATTTTTGTGTTTGTATTTTCTTGCATCCATTGTATAAGCCTGCCTATTTCCTCTTCTGAATTATACGCATGCAAGCTGACCCGCAGGCATTCCTTATTTTTAGGGACAGTAGGACTGAGAATAGCTTTCACTGCGATTCCCTCATTGTTTAAAGCTTGCGCTATATGCTTGGCCTGCCAGGCACTCTGAGTATAAATCGGTTGGATGGGTGTGGGGCTGCCTGCACTAAATTTTAATGCTAATTTTCGTAGTTGGAGCCTCTGAAAATTCATTCGCGGCAATAGTTGATAGCCGCACCTAATGGCCGCAAAACAGGATAAAGGCAAAGCCGTTGAGTAGATAAAGGATTTTGAAAAATTTATCAGATACTCTCTTAGGATTTTTCCACTTAACACAGCGCCGCCATAGGCGCCTACCGCTTTGCCAAACCCCAGCGTTACAGCCAAGACTCTTTTTTGCAAGCCTGCTGCTGCGGCAAGTCCCTCGCCCTTAACCCCCAGAACGCCAATTGCATGCGCCTCATCTACAATCAACATAGCTCCATACTGTTCGCACAAGGCAATTAATTCTATTAATGGAGCTGTAGTTCCGCTCATGGAATACAAGGACTCTATGCAGACATAAGTATTTCCCGCATAGCTCTTTTTTAAACGCTTTTCCAGGTGTTCCAAATCGTTATGCCTAAAATGGAAAATATGCTCAGTAGCATTTCTCGCTCCTTCAAGCATGGAGGCATGCACTTCCACATCGCAAATCACCCGGTCTCCCTGCCCTGCAACAGCACCCAATAGCCCGGTATTTGCTAAGTAGCCGGAACCAAATATCAGGCAGCTGTCAAAACCGTGAAATCGCGCTATCTCCTCCTCAACCGCCTCAACATAAAGATTATGGCCGGAGACTAAACGCGAACCGGTTGCCCCAAAAGGCGCCAGGCCATGCTGCTCTTTGGCTGTATCGAGTTCCAATAAAACTGCCTGGAACAGTTGCGGAGACCTTGCTAAACCGAGATAGTCGTTAGAAGAAAAATCTATGCTGTTCTTTGAAAACGCTTCCAAACTTCTTTTACGCCCTGCAGCTTCCCTTAAGCTCAACTTATTTGCGGCCCTATCTATTAACATAAGAAGGCCGGCCTAGGGGTTAGCCCCATTATTGAGAACATCTCTCTGTCTTCATCGATGTCGTGATTGGGAGTCATAAAGCACTTCTCCCCGGTAAAAATCGAGTTAGCCCCAGCCGCAAAACAAAGAGCCTGCTGCTCTAAGGTTAGCTTCTCTCTTCCGGCAGATAAACGAATTATCGCTCTTGGCATTATCATCCTGGCTGTGGCAATTGCCCTTATATACTCCCAAATAGTAATTTCATTTAATTCTGCAAAGGGTGTGCCGGGTACGGCGACTAAACGATTAATCGGCACTGATTCGATTGCAGGACTGCGGTTAGCCAAGGTCTTTAACAGCATGATGCGGTCCTCTGCAGTTTCCCCCATCCCTAAGATGCCGCCGCAACAAGCCTTTATCCCCTCGCGTCCGACAACATCAAGCGTATTCAAGCGGTCTTGATAAGTCCTGGTGGTGACTACCTTGGGGTAATATTCTTCTGATGAGTCCAGATTGTGATTATATGCATACAATCCTGCTTCTTTTAGCTGCTGGGCGTATTTCTCCTCCAGCATACCCAAGGTGCAGCAGACTTCTAAACCCAATGCGCGTATTTTTTTAATGATCTGCAAAATCTCTTCAAACTGCTTTCCCCCTCTCACTTTGCGCCAAGCAGCGCCTAAACAAATGCGGGACGCCCCTTCTTTTACAGCTTCCTTTACATGAGTCAGAATTTCTTCATATGCCATAAGGGAAGTCGGCATGACGCCAGTTGCATGGTGTGCAGATTGCGGGCAGTAGTTGCAATCTTCGGGGCAGCCGCCTGTTTTAATAGAAATTAACTTGCACACTTGAATTTGGCCTACTTCATGAAACTGGGCATGCACTTGATTAGCTAAAGTCAGTAATTTCAATAGCGGAGTGCGGTATATTTCATAAACTTCAGCATAATTCCACTCTTTTTTCATTGTTTTCCTCTTTTTCCTGAAAACTTTATAGAGTGTTTGGCGCAAAAACAAGTCAAGATTTACCATTTTCGGAGCAATTCTAACTATTTTATAGTTTATAAAAACTCCAATTAACTTAAATCTACCTTATATTTTCTAACAAATCGTTGACTTACAACGAATTTTATAATAGGATGCATAACCTATTTGATAGGTTAAATCTCCTCCAGTTGGGTTTATTATTTATGCTTGATGTACTATGCGGCAGTAAAACCGTACAAAAGATCCTGATTTACTTATTTGTAAATGGCAAAGGATATGGGGCTGAAATTCAAAGACAATTAAGCACGCCTCTAACACCTGTCCAAAAAGGTTTGCAGCGCTTAGAAAAAGGAGGCATTATCCTAAGTTACTATGAGGGAAAAACCAAGCTCTTCCAGCTCAACCCTGCCTTCCCTTTAATGCCTGAACTTGACGCCCTATTAAAAAAATCCTTCACGCTCCTTCCTCCGCAGGAAAAAAAACTGTATCATGCAGCTGTCCATACTAACACAAAAATTGCGCAGCTGGAAAATTTGGACGTGCTGCTTTGCTTTTGGCAAAAACTTAAGCAAGTGAAGCATCTCGCTTTTAAGGCCAAAAGCAATAACAAAGCTGAAGGGGGCTGGAATGGAAAAGGAACCGGCGAGGTTCACACGACTTTAGACAATGACAATACGCTCATTTTTCATGAACGCGGCCGTTGGCATACTGCAGACCAACGTGAATTTGAATTTAGCAATACTTTTCGCTGGAGCATCGACCGGCAGCGGCAAATGATCTCCTTGGAACACTTGCGCCGGGGGCCTAATCTGCCCGTTTTCCTGTTTCATTTAATCCCCTCAGGCAATCATTCACTTACTTCTGTCGATTCCCATTTATGCGGCGGAGATGTATACTTTGGGCAAATCTCATGCAACACCCAGCGTTTACGGCTGCATTGGCGTGTGATAGGCCCCCAAAAAAATGAGGAGCTCGACTATTACTACTCCTAAAAAGATTTACATATACTGCGATGAAGGCAGCAACGCTATAAGCATCCGGGCGGTAAAATGGGCCCTTTCCCAAGAGCTCTCTAAAGAGCATTATTGCATTCTCCCCGTAAAACGCTCCTTGTTCATAAATGACAATTGGCAAGCTGAGTGCGCTTTAATTATTTTTCCCGGGGGAAGAGACATTCCCTACCATGAGGCCCTTCAGGGAAAACCGAATGAAAGCATCCTACGTTATGTCCAAGATGGGGGCAATTATCTTGGCATTTGCGCAGGGGCATATTATGGCGCTGCGCAACTGGAGTTCGAAAAAGGAATGCCCCTTGAAGTGATTACCACCCGCGAATTGCGCTTTTTCCCAGGCTTAGCTACCGGTCCTGCCTATGGTTTAGGCTTATTTCGCTATGAAGATGAATCAGGCAGCCGCTTAGCCCGGATAGAAACCGCATGCGGCCAAAACTTGCAGGCCTATTTCAATGGCGGCTGCTGCTTTCACAGCCCTGATCAATTTTCCCACGTACACACTATTGGCTATTATTGCGATATTCCAAACAAACCGGCTGCCATTGTGAGCTGTAAAATTAATGCAGGCCGAGCCGTACTTTCAGGGGTTCATCCAGAGCATGGCCTCCCTTTTTTCAACCGTTTGCCATGCATAACTGCAGACATGCGGCCTCAACTGGAGACTAGCAGACGCAAGTTATTCCGCTTGCTTCTTCAGGAGTTTAAACTCAACTTGCTACCTTATAATAAGTCGGATTTTAAACTCCACTTGCAACCATTTATATGCACCCAAATTGAATAATTTCTGCCGACCCTTTGTGCCTCGAATGCTGTTTACATATTGTGTATAAATTGCTGAAAAATTTGACGAAAAGAGCGCCAAAAAGCATTATTTTATTAAAAGGGGTTTCAAAAGAAATCTAATATGAGTTGGTTGCAGGAATTCAAAGAGTTTGCCCTTAAAGGCAATGTCGTAGATTTAGCGATTGGGGTCATTATTGGCGCCGCTTTTGGTAAAGTGGTCAGTTCGCTTGTCTCCGATATTATGATGCCGCCTATCGGTATGATTGTAGGCGCCATAGATTTTAGCCAACTTTCGGTTAAAATGCATATCCCCGGCAGTTCGGCAGAGCCTGTTGAAGTTAAGTACGGACTTTTTCTCAATAACGTAATTAGCCTAATGATTATTGCTTGGGCGACATTTATCGTTGTTAAATTGATGAATCAATTAAAACGAAAGGAAGAAAATAAAGAACCGCTCGCAAAAGATTGTCCTGAATGCTCTATGTCTATTCCATTTAAAGCAAAAAAATGCCCGCACTGCTGCTCATCTTTGATACGGTCAGACAATACACCTCTTTCTTAGAAGGTAGCAAGTCGGGTTTAAACATCTTTTTGTTCTTAAGCTTTTTCGCCGATGATTTCAAACCCGTTAACAAAACCTAAAATGATCGCTATAGGAAAAAAAACAAGCGTCCAAAAGCAAAACCAAAATTGGCTTCCCTTGTAGTGAATGCCCCAGTAATAATCCTCTTTTTTGATTCGGGCATTGCAAATGAGAAGTTCCAGTGCTATTGGAAAAAAAATTATGAAGAATATGACAAGCCATACCAGACTGCCGTCATATCTAAAGGGATATTCTATAGTCTTTTTTTCTTCTTCCATACAACCACCTCTAGTTTAAGAGTTATAACTTACATCCCAGTCCGTAAGATATTCTGTATACGAGGGTCTAGACTTGATTTAATGTTGTCGCGCACTATGAAATTGTGCAGCCGGTCAAATAGATCCTTCTGCCCAAATAACTGTAAGGATTGCAGCATCTTTTCTAGGCGTATATCGTAGTGCGTCCATTTTTGCACATTATTCTTTACTGAATGGTTGGTCTCTAAGTCCCAGCCCCAAGATTTTGCTACAAGAATCACTCCTTTACGATAATTTTGCATAAAGCTGGCGTCTTTTTTTAGCAGAGCAATCGAATTAGCATCAACAGTATACAGCCATCCTTGTCCACGGCTTGGGCGGTTAATCGGAAACATCCACCAATCAAAGCCGCTATCAGGGTGGCTGGTGTGTTCTCGTAAATGCTCCCATTTTCCTGCATTAGCCAAAACTTGCAGTTTTTGCAAATGATCCCGTTGCTTTTGTTTAAATGCGGCAATCCCGACAAAACCATTTGCTGGAGAAATGTTGCTGGCCTGATCCGTAAGGTACCGATCCTTTAATTGCATGGCGAGGAAAAGAAGGGCAAATCCTCCGGCAGTTAATACGCTCAGGGCAACCGCTGTCACTACTGACATAACCTTTACCGCCTTAGAATGAGAAACATCTAAAGGATGAAAGAAAAAATTATAAGTTTCAGCTATTTTCATATACTTCTATTTGTTTGCAACATTATTATACTCCATCAAAACTATTCAGACAACAATACATAAAATCCTTAATTATTTATTATATTTATATGGGCTATTACAAAAAAATATCATTCCTATTGGGATATTCCTGCCTTTTTTACTCAACTATTTACGGTTGTGCTATTCCTGATCGTGAATCTTTTGTTAAAATTTTCTCCTTAGCTCTCTCTGTGGTTCCCGAAATTACGAAAGAGAAGCGCGAAGTGCCATGCGAGTTTGATGAAGAGGAGTATTACTCGCTGCATGAAGTGACTTGGGTAGACTATGCAGTTGGCTATTTTGCCGCTAAAACAGGTATCATCGTTCATGGGTTCTTTACTCAGCAACAACTGCAAGAAAAACTCAAGGCATTTAACGTAACGCAATTACTGCAAGAGGGACCTAAACCGAATCAGGTTCTGAGTATTGCCGCACAACAGCTTATCGTAGAGAGCTTATTACCATTTGATCGCATCATTGACACCCATTTACACAACTTGGGATACGATGAGGGTAATTACCTAAATCCTAAAGCAGGTTCTTTAAAAAAAGCGAAATGGCTCGACTATTTTACTTTTTTATTGTTGCGCTACGCGAGTGGAATGGAAGAACCGATAGGCTCTACACAACAAGCGCGCGAGCGATTGCAACAATATGTCGCTCATTTCCCTAAGTTTGAAGGGATCGTTTTACCTATTCATCCAGCCTACTCGCAAGAAGGCATCCTGCTCTTGGAGGCTACAGGCAATTCCCTCTCTAATGAAAGCGCATTAAAAACTGCGCTGACAACTACTAGTAATTTATATCCTGCCACTTCAGTACATCCCTTTGATCCGTTTTGGGAAGAAAAATTAGAACAAGCCAGTGCTATTGGCATTAAAGTAGTAAAATGGATGCCGCCGCAAAGCATCCCTCCTGACTCCCCTCTTCTAATTCCGTATTATAAAAAATTAGCGGCCCTCAATATGACATTATTAGCCCATTCCGGGCCGGAACACGCCATACCTACTAATGAACTTAATTACATGTGGGCAGATTGGGGCAATCCCCTGCGTTTTCGCGAAGCTTTGAAACTTGGGGTACCTGTCATCCTAGCCCATTCTGGACATAAGGAACTTATTCCTGACTTAGATGATGCATCTGGCAAATTAGTGCCTGGCCACACACTTTTTTTGCGTTTAGCTCGAGAAGCTCACCAGAAAAACCAGACAGGTGAATGGACGGGTAAACTCTATGGCGACTTGGCCGCCGTCACCACGCACTATGGGCCAGAATTTACTAAGGAACTGCTAGTAGCTTCTCAAGAAGAAGGAATTAAATTTGTATACGGCACGGACTACCCTTATACCAATTTAATACAGCCAGGCAAAGATGCTTACCAGTTGTTTGCCCAAGCTGGCCTATTAGACCCAAAATATCCCCCTTTACTCAATGAAATTCGCCAATGGAATCCCTTACTGGCAAATTTTGTGTTTACTTTTCACATTGCACTTGAACATGAAGGAAAAAAACTCCATTTTCCACTCGCCACGTTTAATGGTGATTTTGAAGACGGAAGGCTTCTTTTAATAGATGAACAAAAATGGCAAAACTATTACAATCGAGAAACCCTTTTTTAGTTACACATAATAATATTATAGGTACTTTAAAAAAGGAGAGAAATTATGAAACAGTTACTTTTAGGCTTAGCAATATTGCTGCCGCAATTATTATCTGCCCAAATTTGGGGCCATGATAACTTCTACTATTACACAAACCCTTATGACGCAAAATACAACCAGTTTTACAATTCCGGCAATTTTGAAGATATCGAAGCGCCCTTGCGTCAACAAGCGGCACCTGAACAGCAAGCACCTTCTCAAGCCATGCCTAATCAAATTAATTCTCCAAACATTCCCAGAGGCTAGATGAATAACTTATATAGATCCCATCCCTGGCATGGCGTATCTCTTGGCGAACAAGCTCCAGAGATTGTTAACTGCTATATCGAAATGGTGCCGACAGACACTATTAAATATGAACTCGATAAACAGACAGGCTTGCTTAAAGTGGACCGCCCCCAAAAGTATTCCAGCCTTTGCCCTACATTATACGGCCTGCTGCCTAACACCTACTGCAATGAACGCGTAGCTGAATATTGCCGTACAAAAACAGGTTTAAAAGATATTCAGGGAGACCTCGACCCCCTGGATATTTGCGTGCTTACAGAAAATGTAATCCTGCGCGGCGATATCCTGCTGCGAGCTGTTCCTATCGGAGGCTTCCGCATGATTGACGGCAGCCAGGCAGATGACAAAATTATTGCTGTAATGGTAGATGATGCTGTCTATGAGGGGATCCAGGATATTACTGATTGTCCGGCCACCCTAGTTGAAAAACTCCGGCATTATTTTTTGACCTATAAAGATTCCCCGGAACGGCATAACTGCAAGGTCAAAATTACCCATATCTATGGCAAAGCCGAAGCCCAAGAGATCATTAAGCTGGCCCACTTGGATTACATCCAAGAATTCAAAAAACCTTAAACCCTTCTGTAGAAAAAAAGTGATTTGCAGAGGGTTTTTTCTATATAATGATGCGCATTGCTGCTATTGTACCTAGTTGCAGAGAAAAAAAATAAATGAACTAGCGGCATTCTAACATAGGTTTTTGCTGTGCAGCAAATTAGGCGCTTTGTCGTAAGACTTACTCTACTGCTCTTCCTCCTTTCCAGTAATATTGAAGCTACCAGTTTAGCTATATTCACCTATGTTTATGATGGGATGGAGACCTGGGATCCAAGCAGCATAGACGCAGGCATCAGCGGCTCTGAAGAGGCGGTCATTTACATGTCTGAGGAGTTAGCCAAACTAGGCTATGCTGTAACTGTTTTTGGCAATCCTCCGGCAAATTCTCCTTATCGCAATCCGCAAGCCAATCCCCGCTATATACATGTACATGAAGATACCGGCCAATACTTCGATATTGCCGTATCCTGGCGTGCGCCCTGGAACGGATTACAAATTAGAAACCGCGCAGGCAAGACCTACCTTTGGCCCCATGACACGTATCATTGGCGCCTCTCAAAAGAGCAAATATTGGCCTTTAATGATGTCTTTTGGCTTTCTTCCTGGCAAAGAAGCCAATGGATGAGTGTCAACCCTGAATTTGAGGTCTATACGAATATTTATGGCAATGGAATCAATGTAGAGCAATTCAGTCCCTGTCAGGAAAGGGAAAACCCCTACTCCTGCATTTACGGTTCTAATTATGCACGCGGTTTAGAACTCTTGTTGGATGTGTGGCCTGCCGTTAAAATTGCCTACCCCCGTGCGCAACTCGATATCTACTATGGCTGGGAGCATTGGGGCCTATTGACAGCCAGTAAAGAAGCCGCTTTGCGCGATAAAATTGCAAGATATGGTTCAATCGGGGTAAAAGAACATGGGAAAGTAGGCCATCAAGAATTAAACGAGGCATTTGCCAAGGCTTCATTCTGGACATATCCCTGCATTTACGATGAAACCTTTTGCATCACGGGCCTTCGCGCCCAATATGCTGGAGCCATCCCCGTAATTATCACGAGTGCAGCCTTAAATGAAACCGTGCGCCACGGCTATATCTGCAATAGCCCGGCCCAGTACCTGCAGTATCTATTTCTTGCCATGAGCCAAGCCCACCTATTTCCTGCAGAAAGGCGCAGCACCATGCGTTATTTTATCAATGAAGAGTACACCTGGGCCAAAATTGCGAAAAAATGGTCCGACACCTTTTGGCGCTAATCATGCAGCTTTTATGGGGTTCAAAGTTCTTGCCTGTTGTTTTTTGGGAACAAGCTGCAGCATATGCAGATGGTGATTTTCATGTTCGGGAATTTCCGCAACGGTGACTTGCGAACTGGGCTCATAAGTTTTAACTATCTGCATAATCTGATGGGCATGGCTAATCACACCGCAGCGGATTAAGCCTTTATTAGGATCCCAGCTATAGGCCTGATTGCCTCTTTTAATAAATAAAGTCTCATGGGCTCCCGTATCTTCTGTTAAAAAGGAAAGAGTGTAGACGCCGTCTTCTACATTGGCAAGATTTGCTAGAAACGATCGGTCGCTTTGCGTGCCAAACTTTCCTGCCGCAACAGGCTTGACGTTTAAATCTCTGGCTTCAGCTACACGTAAAATCGATGCATCATCTAAATGGGACAGTACTTGCAAATGGAGCAAGGTACGCCCTTCCACTAGGGGTTTCACAGGAACAGGACGCCACCTTTCTTTTATTTGTGAAAATTTTGCTCTAGCCTTATCCCGCAAACCTAAACTCTGTTTCGGAACCTGCTCACTGACTCGGTTGATTAAGTTTTGATTTTCTAGCCCGCCTTTTAACGCCTGCGGGAGGTTTTCTTTGTAATCATTTTCAATATGCTGCAGCAAAGCCATGACTCCCATTACTCTAGTCTTTACTCCTTCATAAGCTTTATCCCCCTTTGCCGCCTTTAATTCCTGCAGCTTTTCTTCAAGGGATACTAGATGATCATCTAAGGAAACTGAGGGGTTTTCAGAAAACTCCGTATGTAGTATTCGTAATGCATGTTGTTCAGGAAGCTTTAGTTCCCCTTTAGACAAATTTTCAATAAGTTCTTTGCCTGCTGCTGAGTTTACATATTGCGGATCAATTAAAAAACATGTCGCAAAGGTCTTTGCGACATTAGTTTCAAAAGTTTGCTTTTTTAAATGAGTAGATTGATTCAATTTTTCTTCTAAAACATCAAGAGGCTTCTGTTGTGTTTCCGCTTTTTTGGCTTCCAGATAAGCACTTTGTGCTGCGACTCCGCCAGCAGGTATTCCTTTCCTATATTTATTGGCGATCGCAATGATAGCTTGCTCGAACTCTTTATCTGTCAAAGGAGGCTGCCTATCAAAAAGATGCACGGCTTCAGTCGAAAAATCAATACAGGCCCCCAGGCAAAGACCATTAAAATTAAAATTCATCGCTTTTAGAGCACTGGGCGGCAGTGTTTTTTGTTCTACCATTTTTTGGATAAGTTGATGGGAAGCTTGTACAAAAGGTGTGTCATCGTTTTCATAGAAATCTAAGGAGATCACATTGCGCGAAGGCACCAGAAAGTTTTTAGGGAAACGCACTTTATTTAAGATGTTTTCTTTTTTATGCGCCAGATGCTGGATCTTGGCCTCTAATTTTCTAATCTCCCCTTCTTTGGATGTTTGATGAAGTTTTCCCTCTAGTTCTTTTATTTGTTTGCCATATTGGACATATTTAATGAACTTCTTAGGACTTAAACTATAAGTTTTTCCCTCAGCTTGCACTTTCTGTTCTTTTTCAGCTTTAGGGGAACCGGATCCTGGAGGAACAGGTAAATTATGACCACTAGATTTTTCTATATTCATAATAAAACCATATTATAAAATCATATTATAAATTTACTACATTTATAATTATAAATATAACTTGGTTTTATTTAATAGATTTTAGAAAGATTATCTAGTAAATGTATTTTTTATTCTCGAGAACATAGGGCTTGTAAAAATCAGACAGGTCTTCTTTATTTAAAAGCTGCTCTGTAGCTTGCCGGGCCTCTGTTATATGGCCGGTCCAATAAGCCGCAACGGAATACTCGAAGAGCAGCCCATAATTGTAAATCCAATCCTCAATAAATAAAGCGTCGCTAGGGCGTTTTATATCTAAGCCCGCCTTAGCAAAAAAATAAGCAGTTGGATAGTTGCCTGCTGCCCGATGCAGGGCAGCTAAATAAAATAAGGGTTCAGCCCGAGTCGGGCGATAGACATAAGCTTTTAAATACCCATTAGTCACTTCCATTAGATTTTTATTCAACTCAGCTTCTATCTTAGCTATTTGCAGCAGCGACCAATATATCTCTTCGTCCCAGCCCCCCATGGCCACACGATTGGCATACACTTCCTTAGCTTTGGGCAAATTGCCGGCTGTTAGATAACTTTGCGCTAAATAAAAGACATAGCGGGTATTATTTGGCTCTGTAAGCAATGCTTTTTCTAAAACTTCAGCATCCTTTTCATATTTTTTAGGATCTTTTGCGCGAGCCCCTCCTGACTGCCGAATATAGTAGACATTTTGGAGGACTTCATAGGTTGCGGCTTCAGGACAGTACAACCCTTCATGTAGTACGCCCACCCATTTCCATGGAAGGCTGATCTTTATGAGGTGCGGCCTCTGATAAAGGGAGCCGGCATCTTTGATAATAAGGCGGTAGCAATCCAATGTTAATGGCGGATAGGCATACCCGTCAGGAAACTCGATCGAATCATCTGCATCGACAATAAGGACATAATCAGCCTTATTTCTCGCAAGTTCTAAAGCTTCATTGCGGTTGTGTGCGAAGTCTACCCAAGGCCGGCTATGCAGCTCCCCCGGTATGCCCTTCATGTAGTTTGTAATGATTTCTTTTGTATTATCAGTTGAGCCTGTATCGACAATCACCCAATAATCGATATGATCTTTAACAGATGCAAGGCAACGCTCGATAACATCTTGTTCATCTTTCACGATCATGTTTAAACATACTGTAGCGCCAGGCAATGAGGAAAAATATAGAAAAGCGAGCAAGCAGAACGAATTGATTTTTGCTTTCATATCTAAAATATGGAATCTTTTTTTGAGCGCATCATAGATGCAGCATAGGAATATGTCAAGAAGACTTAAAGGCTTGATTGTTTAGTTTCTATTAAAACCCGACGCCATTCCATGCCGCTTTTGCAAAAGCATCGCTGGAATTCATTTTTTTCACAATTATTATGGATTAGGCACAGTAGTAAGAGCATAAGTAAACTCGGCGATTATCTGTGATTCGGTTGTGGTAGCAATGCTAACGGCGCCCGAAGGGAAAAAGTTTAAGGTTGTCGTTGAACCATTTCTTGATGCTACTACAGAGCCAGTAACAGTCGCACTTGCTGCTAAAAGAGCGGGGGGGAAATTAACGCCAATATGGTAGGTGCCAACCGGGGGATCGTTTAGTGTTAATGTCCTTGTCTGGGATCCTAAAGCGATATTTCCATAGGCTGCGGGAAAGCTAACAGTTCCATCCGGAGCTTCAATATACGCCTGTGCTGCAGCGGTCAAAAGCGAAAGCGTTAAATTTCTTGTAATCGAAAACTGCAAGTTTTCTCCAGTATCGTAGACAAATACACCAGTTGGCCCCGTGGGCCCTGTCGGACCGGTGGGGCCCGTAGCGCCTGTAGCTCCGGTCAAACCGGTATCGCCTGTTGGGCCTGTCGGACCGGTGGGGCCTGTCGGACCGGTGGGGCCAGTTGGGCCTGTAGGACCAGTGGGTCCCGTAGGGCCAGTGGGGCCTGTAGGACCTGTTGGACCCGTAGCTCCTATGGCTCCGGTTGCTCCTGTAGCTCCAGTCAAACCGGTATCGCCTGTTGGGCCAGTAGGACCTGTAGGACCAGTGGCTCCGGTTGCTCCTGTGGCTCCAGTCAATCCGGTATCGCCTGTTGGTCCGGTGGGTCCAGTAGGGCCCGTGGCTCCGGTTGCTCCGGTCAAACCAGTATCGCCTGTCGGGCCAGTAGGACCTGTAGGGCCAGTGGCTCCTGTAGCTCCTGTTGCTCCGGTCAAACCTGTATCACCTGTCGGGCCAGTAGGACCTGTAGGACCAGTGGCTCCTGTTGCTCCTGTGGCTCCAGTCAAACCGGTATCGCCTGTCGGGCCAGTTGGTCCTGTACCTGTTGCACCAGTTGGACCGCTAGGGCCAGTAGGTCCGGTTGGACCTGTAGGACCAATTGCTGTAGGACCCGTGGGACCTGTAATCCCTGTAGGACCTGTAGAGCCTGTTGCTCCTGTAGGACCTGTTGGACCTGGCGCTGTTGGTCCAGTTGGACCTGGCGGCCCAGGAGGACCGGCGGGACCATTTTTATTGGCATATGATTTAGCAGCAAGTATTCCTGCTACAGTTCCTAAAGCAGTTGCTCCTAAAAGCAGAGATAAATCGTGAATGATCGGATTATCCGGAAGGGGCTCTAGGATAAGCTCCTCTTCTATAAATTCATCCTCTATCGGTTCGTAATCTTCTAGGGAATCATCATAAATTGGGGGAGCACCATATGCTGCGTCAGCAGGAAGTCCTTCTGCTGTATAACGCGGAGAATAATTACTCGGAATACAGCTATTGACGAGGGATAGAATTAAAAGGAAAGTTAGGATTTGACGTTTCATTCCGACTAACTTTCCTTTCTTTCTTATGGAGCAGGCACTTGAGTTAATGCATAAGTAAACTCTGTACTTATTTGTTGTTCATTACCTGTCACTATGCTTATTGCAGCTAAAGGGTAATCTAGAGACGTTGTGGATCCATTTCTGCTCGCTACTACAGTTCCGGTCACTAATGCTGTAGCACCCAAAAGACCAGGAACCACATTAATCCCTATGTGATAAGTACCAACTGGAGGAGGAGAGTAAATGACAGTACTTGTTTGAAGCAGTGCTAATATATTTGAATAAGCTGGGGCTCCAAATTGTACGGTGCCATCCGGCGCTTCTACATACATAACTGGAGGAGCGCCTAAAAGGTTAAGCCCTAAGGTAAGATTCACTGAGAACGTTAAGCTTTGTCCAGTATCATATACAAATAAGCCAGTGGGACCTGTCGGACCGGTGGGGCCAGTAGCACCTGTAGGGCCAGTGGGACCTGTCGGACCGGTGGGGCCAGTAGAACCTGTAGCACCAGTTAAACCAGTATCACCTGTAGGACCAGTGGGACCTGTTACACCTGTCGGGCCTGTAACACCGGTCGGACCTGTAGGGCCAGTGGGACCTGTAGGGCCTGTAACACCGGTCGGACCTGTTACACCGGTCGGACCTGTTACACAAGTCGGACCTGTAGGGCCAGTAGGACCTGTCGGGCCTGTAACACCGGTCGGACCTGTTACACCAGTCGGACCTGTAGGGCCAGTGGGACCTGTCGGGCCTGTAACACCAGTCGGACCTGTTACACCAGTCGGGCCTGTAGGGCCGGTGGGACCTGTTGGGCCGGTGGGACCTGTTGGGCCAGTAGCTCCTGTAGCACCAGTCAATCCGGTATCGCCTGTCGGACCGGTGGGACCTGTTAAACCTGTCGGACCGGTTGGACCGGTAGCACCGAAACCGGTGGGGCCTGTGGGTCCAGTAGGGCCTGTTAAACCTGTCGGACCAGTTGGA
>JAEYWL010000119.1 GCA_023428915.1 Verrucomicrobiota bacterium | reverse complement strand
GTACTACCTGGGGTCCCGGCCATGACGAAAGAATTCCTGCAGGCCCCATTAAGCCAAGATCATAAAGGCGGTAGAGTTCGCGTTCGAGGGGGTTATCGGAAAAAAGACAACCGGGGCTGGGTGCTGCACTTACCAAGTGTGGAGGTTCGTTGATCAGTGGAGAGGAGACTGGGAGATCAGAGCGCTGGGGAAGGAGTTGCTGATGCTTGGGAACTGAAAGAGTAATAGAATTATTCATATTTAATGTTTCATTTTTTTGTAAATTGTTTTTTAAAAATTTAAGAATTAGTATAGATCATTCAATTTACAAACTCAATAATTAAAAAAATACACATTTGACGGCGATTCTTAAACTGTTTTATATTAATTCAACACAAATAGATAAAGTTAAAAATTAAACGTTATGTAATGATTTTAAATAATGAATTTAAGCAAAACATTACTCTAAAAAATATGTTTTAAAAATTAAACGCAAAGGTGCAAAGACGCAAATTTTCTCAGCATCTTATGTCTTTGTATTTAATAGATATCTACGCACTAAAAAATAAATGCCCTTCCCTTATTTTTAGGTGGCTTTTGGTTGCTGGGCTAGCCTAAAGTATACCTTTCCGCCATTGATTAGGGCAGCGCCGATTGCGATGTCGATAAGACCGCGCACATCATTGGGAAGGCCAAGGTATTTAAGGGAAATGCCCAAACAGATCATAAAAGCGATCAGCAGGCAATAGCCTTTAGAATAGGCTTGTGAAAGAGGAGCTGGATTGGGCAGGCTGCGAATGCGGGCTGTCACACGGGCGGCAGAGCGGCCAAGTGCGAGCTTTCCTTTAAAGAAACCGATAAAGAGCGCAACGACCAATAAAATCACTGCAACTATTTCCCGATCGCCCATATACGGGGCAAGGGCATTAAATAAGGGATGGTTGCCGCTTGGATTTTCAAAGGCTTGTGTAAGAAAGTTTACACCCAAAAAAAGCAGCAGAGAGCCGATGGCCAACCACAGTACACCGGAAAGTTGAATCAGGGAATTATGGGAAAGTTTTAACATGGCACGCTCACGGGGTTAATTGTTCCCTTATACTTTCGTATAAAGCAATAAATTGAGCAAGCGAAAGTTCTTCAGGGCGCGAAGTTGCAGGGAGCGCCAGCTTGATTAAAGCTTCCGAGAGGATTTTTGGGGAAACAATTTGGCTAAGGGAAACCCGCAGCATTTTACGGCGTTGCTCAAAGGCCCTGCGCGTCATTTTAAAAAAAATCTCAGTGTCTGTGACAGCTTCCGGTTCCTTTAGAGTGATTTTTACAATGGCGGAATGCACTTTAGGCTTGGGAAAGAAGCAGCTGTTGCTGACCTTAAAGGCATATTTTGGGGTGGTGTAAAAGTGAAGGAATAAGGTCAATGAACCGTAGTCAGGCGTGCGCGGTTTAGCGACAAATCTTTTAGCTACTTCATCCTGCACCATCAATATCAATTCAGAAAATAGTTCCCGTCCTTCTTCTTGGATCAGTTTTTTTAAAATGGGAGTCGTTAGATGGTAAGGCAAATTTGAAATGACTTTAGCTTTACGTCCTGCAGGCAGCCTTGGTTTTAAGCGGCTGAGGGGAAAGGCAAGGATATCTTCTTGAAATACCTCAAGGCGATTATCAGGAGTTTGCAGCTTGTCCAAGCCTTGCGCAAGAAGAGGGTCTTTTTCTACGGCCACTACCGCAGCTCCAGCTTGCAGAATGGCCGCAGTTAGGGCGCCAGGTCCGGGGCCAATCTCCAGCACTACATCGCCTGGCTGTACATCGGCTGTTTCGATAATCTTTCTGATGATGTTGCCATCAATCAGAAAGTTTTGCGACAGCCTTTTATTGGGGGCTGCTCCAAGGCTGGCTAAATGCTGATTTAAATCGGTCGGTTTGTACATCAGCCTCTCTTGGTTTGCAAGACAAAAGGCTCGAACTCTTCCGGAGACATAGCTTTGAGGTCCGCTTCATTCACGGCAAAATGGTCGCGCAGTTTTTTTATGTAAGCTGCAGTTTCTTTTTCAATATTTTTCTGGATGAGCTCATTTCTCAGCATGTCGGCCACTTCTTGGAAGGGGACAATGCTGCCCGGCACTTTATCTTTTAAATAAAACAGGCGATAAAGCGTGGTTTTATCGTTGCGGCTTTTTTGCAAGGCAGGACGGCTGTATTCATCGGCTTGCAGGGCAAAAATATTCTCTTTGTAGGCTTCAGACATTTCAGTTTCTTTATGGCGGAATTCAGATGAAATATTGACTGAGGTTGAGTCTGAAATTTGTCCTTCAAGAACCTTTGGCAGCTCATTTAAGGGCACGTTTATAGTAGCTAATTCTTGGTAGGCGATATTGGCTGCTTTGCGGGCATTTTCAGGGTCTTTATCTTTGATGGAAATAACGTAATAAATCCATTCCGGAGGACGGACATTTTTTTTGGCATAATCTTCGTAAGCCAACTTTATGTCTTGCGGATTTACCTGGCGGACGGCTTTTTGGTTTACTCTAAATGCCACCATGCGCCTGATGGTAATATCTTTCTCTATCATTTTTTTGGCTTCTTCCATGCTGAGGCCAACCTTATCGAGGTTTGCAATGACATTGGGTCCGAACATCTCTTCAAGCTCCTGCCGTACATCCCCGGCGGTAACGGGGATTTTAGTCTCTTGTGCATCTGCTAAAATGAGTTCTTTATTGATAAGGTCTTGTAAAACAAACTTCCAGTTGGTGGTATAAAATTGGTGCCTCGCAACCTTGATGCCGCTATATTCGGGAAATTGCTGAAAAAATAACACATCCATTTTCTTCATTACGTCCATCACTGTAATTGCCTGGCCGTTTACCTTTGCTAAGACTCTATTGTGAACAATGATTTTAATCGGATCATTTGGATCATTGAACATGGAATGGTTTTGTGAAAGCAGAGGAGCTGCTGAGAGGCAAAGGGGAATGAGAAGGGTGCGCAGATAGTTCATCGTTAAAGTTACTCCTATGATGAAAGGCGTTTCTTGAGCACAGTCGCAAAAAAGCCATCCATGCCATCTTTTGTGGGAAGTGTTGCAAATGGGGCATTTTCAACTTCAAGGCCGTAGGTTTTGCAGAAATGAGCGATTTGCTGCTCATTTTCTTCGGTCAATATACTGCATGTTGCGTAAACTATTTTCCCTGCAGGCTTTAAAAAGCTCAATGCTTTTTCAAAGATGGTGCGCTGCTGGCCTATGAGTCTTTGTAATTGTTCTTCAGAGAATTTCCATTTCATATCCGGATTGCGCCGCAATGTGCCGGTACCGCTGCAAGGGGCATCTACTAGCACCCAATCCATTTTTTTCTTTAAAGATTGCCGCTTTTTTTCATCGTCCGGCAGCAGAATTTGCGCGTTTTGTATTCCGGCGCGCCTCAAACGTTTTTTAGCTTCCGTCAAGATCCAGGGCCGGATATCGTGCAGGAAAATCTGCCCCTTGTTTTGCATGGCTGGAGCAAAGGCTAGAGTTTTGCCTCCAGAGCCGGCGCAATAATCAAGCACCCACTCTCCTGGTTGTACTTTAAGCAACCCGGCTGCAAGCTGGCTAGCCTCATCCTGCATTTCAAACAACCCCTGCTTAAATTCAGGCAAGCTGAAGAGTGCAATTTTTTTTATAAACTGGATAGCGTCGTTAGAATGCTCTGCAGCTTTGACTTGATAGCCCTCTGCAAGCCATTTATCTAATAATTGCTCGCGTGAAATTTTTGCGCGGTTCACTCGAACAGTAGTCGGAGCTTGGGTGTTGCAAGCCAGGCATATTTCTTGAGTCTTTTCCGGGCCGTAGTGATTGCTTAATAAAGTGTAGAGAATTTCAGGAAAGCTCAGTCTTATTGCAGGAGGAATGTTTGGATCCTGCAAATACTGTTGCGGGTCGAATTCCTTTAAAAAATTGATCTTTTTCTGCAAATTATGTTCCGGGCACAGGTACTCTATTAAACGCTGCCATCTAATATAGGTGTAGACAGACTCTGCAATAAACGCACGATCCTTTGAACCTAACGAGCGGTGCTGCTGAAAATAACGGCTGATGAAATGGTCGACGGGGCCATCATTTTGCTCCAAACCCATCAAGATTTGGATTAGATGATGATCTCTAAAAGAGTTAGGGAGTTGTGAAAATTTCTGCATTGGGGGTAGCCGTTGTATAAATTCACAAAAAGCTTATCAGATATGAGCAAAAGAGACAATTCCTTTGTCCTTAATAATTTTTTGTTTTAAACAGTTTATAAAGATAATTAATTAGGAGGGAATTATGCGTTATTGTTGTTCATTTTTAGCATTAATAGGCCGGGTGTTGATCAGTGTTGTCTTTATTTTGTCTGGAATTCAAAAAATTATGAATTGGGATGCAGCTGCGCAATACATGAGTGCAAGCGGGTTAAACCAATACACCATTTTACTTTTAGCCGGAGCCATTGCCATAGAAATTCTAGGAGGCTTGTCGGTCTTATTCGGTTATAAGACCAGAATTGGCGCTGCCGTGCTTTTGTTTTTTTTAATTGCGGTAACCTTTACCATGCACCGTTTTTGGGAAGCAGCCCCTGCCGAAGCTGAAATGCAAATGGCTATGTTTCTTAAAAATCTGGCGATTATGGGCGGTTTGCTTTATGTTATTAGTTACGGCTGCGGCGGTTGTTCGCTGGATAGCATCTGTCGTAAAACTTGCCGGCGGGAAGATGCAGTTGTGAAAGAAGCTCCGCTGCCGCCCGCCGATAAACCTGTTACCTAAATAGTCCATATGCATGACAAACAACTGACCTATCAAGAAACAACTCTGGATCGCAAACAAAAGGCTATTTGCTTCTTGCTTTCATTTTTAGTTGTAGCCTTAGGTCAGCCCGCAACCTGCTGGTGGTGCGCTTTGCTGGCAGCAGGTTGCGGATTTGCCATTTTTTGGCGTTTTCTCCTTACGATTCAACATGCAAGCACCAGGTTTTGGCTAGGTGCAGTTTGGTTTACATTAGTTCAGTTAGTTCAATTGGCATGGGCCATTTCCCACCCTTATCTTTATATTTACGGTGTGTGGTTTTTTACAGCTTTTTTCTTGGGGCTGCAGTTTGGGCTTATTTGCGCCTTTATCACGCCGGCCCGAGTATTTAGATTGAAATGGAACTTAGCTTTGACTGGTGCGTGGGTATTGCTGGAATGGTCCCGGCTCTTTATCCTGTCGGGAAGTTCTTGGAATCCTGTCGGGCTTGCTTTTGCCGGCAGTACGGTCAGCTTGCAGATGGCTTCTTTGTGGGGAGTGTATGGCCTCTCATTTTGGGTGATGCTCGTAAATTTCTTCGCCCTGCGCATGTGGCTGACCTATGCTATTGTACAGACACCTGTAAGCCAGAAAGCTGAAGCTTCAATCGTATGGCTATTTGCCTATTGCCTGCCGTTTATCATGGGCAGCATACAGGTCTCTCTTCACGGCCCAAGCCTGGAAAAGACGGCCTCTTATGCTCATGGTGATTTTTGGACAGTGCTTGTACAGACAAATTTTCCCGTTGAAGAAATTATTCCCTTTGAGTCGCCGCAAGATGCTGTTGACTTTGTGGCTGATGAATGGCGCCAAATTTTGACATTGCTCCAGCCTTACCTGCATCAAAAAAACGACTTAATTGTCACCCCCGAATATGTGGTGCCGTTCGGTACATTTAATCCATTATTCCGCCATGAAATGGTAAAAAAAACTTTTGCCGATGTGCTGGGCAAGGAGGCTGTCAAAGCTTTGCCTAGCTTCGAGCCGCATTTAGCCTATGCTGTCAAAACGGATGCAGGCGATGTGTGGATGGTGAATAATGCCTATTGGGCACAAGCTATTGCCAATGTGTTTAAAGCCAATCTCGTTGTGGGATTTGAAGATCGCGAACATGAGGAAGGCAAAGACCCGGAATGCTTTAATGCCGCTTACTTTTTCTGCCCTCATGGCGGAGGCATGCAGCGCTATGAAAAGCGGGTGCTGGTGCCGATGGCTGAATACATTCCTTTTGAATTTTGCCGCAAAATGGCAGCCGCTTATGGAATAACCGGTTCATTTTCCCCAGGCAAAGAAGCAAAAGTTGTTAACTGCGGCATAACCCCGGTTGGGCTGTCGATTTGCTATGAAGAAACTTATGGCCATCTCATGCGGGAAAACCGTCAAAAAGGCGCCGAGGTGCTGGTCAACCTTACTAATGATGGCTGGTATCCTTTTTCAAGCTTGCCTAAACAGCATTTTGAACATGCCCGTTTAAGGACAGTGGAAATGGGAATCCCGTTGATCAGATCCTGCAATACCGGGATTACCGGCGGCATTGATTGCTTGGGAAGAGACCTGGCAATTTTACACGATGGCAAAGGCAATTACGACAATCACAGCGGGGCTTTGCGCATTTCCGTACCCATCTATACTTATCAAACCCTGTATGCACAAACAGGGGATGCCCCTGCCATACTAGTTAGCGCCTTTTGCGTGCTCTGCCTGCCGCTAAGCCAGCTTTTCGAAAAGCGTCGCAAAAAAAACTAATTCTAAAACGGCATATCAGGCGGGGCTTTTTGCCTCTTGTTTATTTGTTGATGAAGCCGTATTTGGCCAGGGCGTAAATAATGAGCTCGTCCTTAATCTCCAACTGCTTATGGCATGCGAAATATTGGTTTTCAAGCTCTTCTCCGCAAGCTATGTTGGAGTAGCATTGTTCGATTAAAGGATCTTCACGCAGTTCAGCAATAAATAGTTGTTCTATAGGCGGGTTTTTCGCAAAATCAGCCTTGATGAGCCTGATGGCTTTTTCCAAAGTAAAAGGTTCGATATGATGCTCTATAGGCTTGCTGTCTGTCAAGGTTTGCCAAGAGCCTCCTATGAAGTATAAGCTTGCTACAAAGGCGGGATTCTTTTCGGCTCGTTCCTCTCTAGTGTAATAAGTGCCGTCTACTTGTGCAGGAAGCGGCGCAGGCAAACCCAGGGGATACTTGAGTTCGGCCTCTAATTTTACTTGATAGTATAGATCTTGTTCGTATTCTTCATGAATTATAGTTCTGGCATCCCTATGCTGATCCAGATATGTCTGCCTGTCTGCAGCAAAGATCCTGCTTAAATACTTTTCGACCGAATCTTCGAGAGGGATTTTATAAATAAAATGTCTTTCAAATACAGGCAGCTTTTGCAAAGTGCCATCAGGGCAGCCTTCAAAACCCATCAAGGCCAGGGCAAATTCATGAACAGCGTTTTCAGGATCCGGCTGCTGCAAGGCAAATTCATGAATCCGTATAATTTTTTGCTGGAGGGCATATTGTAAGTGCTCATAGCCGTCGTTCCAGATCTCGCCAGTACCATCCGCATTACTTAGCTGGGTTTTTAAATTCTTCCTAAGTTGTTTGTCAAGAAAACGTAGCTTGGGTCCATAAATCTTTTCTGCAGTGCCCAAAATACCTATTTTGGTTTGATTCCAGCGATTTTGCCAGTCTTCCAGTTGTTTTACAAAATCGTGCAATGAGAGGCCGCTGTGGGCTATGTGATGAAAATGGAAAATGGCATCTCTCCAATAAGATTTTACAACATCCCGGTTATCGCCTCCGCTTTTCAGCCCAATCTCATTGGCAGGCGGAATGCAGTCGATAATTTCCTGGATTTTTGCAGGATAGTCTTCCCAACTATATGTGACAGGCGTGCTGGAACGCATACATTCGATTAAACTGCCTGAATCCGGCAACTGCAAAAAATACTCCAGGGCTTTTTTAACACCATTAAGGCCAAGCCTTCTGGCATTAATGCAAGCGGCAACTTTTTTGTTGCTACGTGCTGCATCAAGTTCAGGAAGGGGCAGAACGGGATAGTCTTCAAGATAGGGATCTTTTAAGAGACGATTTAGATCCATCGTCCAACCGAAATTGCCCTCTAGCAAAGCTGCTTCCTTTGCTTGAGCCTGATTATATCTATTAATGGTATTTTCTATTACGCTTGTGTAAATGCTGCCAAGATTATCATATACTGTATAATGGGCAAGCTGCTCTTGGATCTGCTGCCCATGTTTACGAGATTTGACTGCAAACAACTCCCTTTTTTTCTCCTGCCTAGCAGCAAAGGTCTTAACTGCTAGAAATAAGCCAATTTTTTCGATTGCCCTCTCTTTATTTTCTGTAAAGAGTTGGTCAATATTAAAGTTGAGTTGAACTGTCCTGACAGATTCAGCTAAAAGGGGCAGGAATGCTTCTTCAAATTCTTTTAATGTATCAGGCAATGCAAATACTGCAGGATATAGTGCAAAACATTTCAATAGTTCCACCACCTGGTAGCAGGGGACTTTCGTATTAAAGCTTATATCTTTGATTGATTCCCAAACTACTTTAGCCATAGTTGGAGACTCATTTTTGCCTAAAAAAGCTATGCAACGCTCCCCCATTACCTGGTCGGCATGCAGTGCTATATTTTCTTCATAGTCAGGGATTTGCTTGATTCGCTCTGCTAAGATAAATAAATCCTCGCCAATGGCATAATGGGAATCTTGCAGAAGGCTAAGAAGCATAACCTCTCTCTGCTGAATCTTTTTAAATTCTTCAATGGAGTCTTCTATTAGAGCTGTTTGGGCTGCTATTTGCAAAATGAGTTCCTGCTGCTCGCGCCGTATTCTCTTAACATCCGCTAATTGGCCAATAAATTGCTTGTATTCATCAGACTCTAACCTTGCTTTGCTTTCCTGCAGTTCGCCTAGTTTTAGTTTGTATCTTTTAAGGGTGTCTTTGGCTATTTCCAGAAATTGATCTTCAGGTAAAACTTTGATGCTGTCATTTAGCCCTTCCAGACCTCTTTGTAAAATACCAATTAGGGTATCCAGGGGTGCTTGAGGGCGAGAATCAGGGTCGCCGATTAGGGCCACGCCCCAATTATAGAGAACTTTCTCTGTTAATTCAAAAAAATCTTTTAGCTGCGTTATAGATGTTCGAACGACCTCGCGCAATTCTACTTGCATGGCCTGAGTTTTTACTTCCAGCTGCTTTGCTTCCTTTTCTTTTTTTGCCAGTTCTGCCCGACCTTGCTGGCCTGTGTCTATACAGATGTAAGTAAAGCCAATGGCTGAGGCTATTTGAAGCGGCGGTATAGCAGATCCAAATAAAATACCTAATGCAGTTACACCAATACCTGCAGCTTTTTGCCAGCCGATTCCGCCGCCTAAAAGACCGGGGCCGAAGATAATGACTTGCTGATCACCCTGTTTCTGTATTTCAAAGGCACATGAGTTAGGGGCGTTTTGCAAGGCAAGAACCTTTTTTTCGAGCAGGTCGCGAAAACTTAAAGCGGCTTCTTCGTGTTGGATATTGCGAATGCAGATTATAGTAGCTGGGCAAGGAACACTTTTTGGAATATTGATTTCATTAAAATTATTCGAAAAAGTAACTGTTTGACCACTTTTATTTGTTATTGTTAATGTCATATAATCTCATATTATTTTTTAAAAGGTTATAAAGATAACATAGTTTGTGGTATTAAATCAATTATCTGATTTAATACCGAAATACATTTGTAATTTGAGAATTTGACAAGGAATCGCCATTGCTGAAAAAGAGGGAGTTGCGTAACATTGTCCTGTTATATCGCAGAAATTTTCACATTAAGAACAAAATTTGTGAACACAACTCGTAAGCAAAACACTCTTGCAGAACCCGTTCTGTTTTCGGGTATCGGATTGCACACCTGCCGCAAGGTAACCATCCGTTTTTGTCCGGCTCCAGCTAATCATGGCATTGTATTTAAGCGGATCGACCTGCCGGAGCAGACACTTATTCCGGCCGTGCTGGAATCAGTGTGCGATGCTTCTTCCAGAAGCACGACTCTGGGTATTGGCAGCGTTCGTATTCATACTGTGGAGCATGTGCTTTCTGCTTTAAGGGCTTACGATATCGATAACGCAATTGTAGAAATTTCCGACATAGAGCCGCCTGTTGCAGATGGAAGTTCTTTGCCTTTTGTACAGATGATAGAGCAGGCGGGAATTAAAGAATTGGCTGCAGATTGCGAAATTGCGGCCATCACTAAACCTTTGTATTATCAAAAGGGGGATGTTTACCTGGTCGCCCTTCCTTCAGATGTCTTTAAAGTCAGCTACACCTTAAGTTATCCCGGTTCGCCCATACTGCAAGCCCAATACCATTCGGCAGTTATTACGAGTGAATATTTCAAAAGAGAAATCGCTTCCAGCCGCACTTTTTCCCTTTATGAAGAGATCGAGCATTTAATTGACCGCGGACTCATAAAAGGCGGCAGTCTTTCGAATTCCGTTATTATTAAAGATAATGCTATTTTAAGCCATGAAGGGTTGCGCTACTCAAATGAGATGGTGCGGCACAAAATTTTAGATTTGATCGGTGATTTAAGCTTGGTCATGCATCCGTTTAAAGCGCATATTATCGCCGCCAAAAGCGGCCATCAAACCAATTATGAATTTGCTAAAGTAATATACGAACATATTACTACGGAGAAACAGTAATGGAAAATCAACCTCAAAAAGAGCCCCTGACATTAGATATTAAGGAAATCTCAAAGATTTTGCCTCACCGCTATCCCTTTCTTCTAGTGGATAAGATCCTTGATATCAACCTGGAAGAAAATACGATCATTGGACAAAAGAATGTCAGCATGAACGAGAGCTATTTTCAAGGCCACTTTCCCGATGCCCCTATTATGCCCGGAGTGCTTATTCTTGAGTCATTGGCACAAACTGGTGCCGTCCTTATCCATTTAAAAGGGTTTAGAGATAAAATTGCCGTTCTTTTAAATGTGAATAACGCCAAGTTCCGCAATCCGGTAAAGCCAGGCGACATTATGCAGTTAAAATGCGTGGGCGCTTTTATTAGTGCTAAGGGCGGCCGTTTTGTAGCAGAAGCATTTGTAAATGGTAAAGTGGCCGCACAGGCTGAAATTGGATTTGTCTTTGCAGATAAAGCAAGTATTTAACTAAGACTTTTTTAGAAATTCGCTTTGTTTGGGAAAATTGAGGATTTTTGAGCGAACTGTTCGGAAAATTTTGAAGGGATATAGATATATATTGCTGAAAAATTTGACGAAAAGAGCGCCAAAAAAGCATCATTTTAACAAATAAATGGAGTTTTGAAAGAAGTCTAATAGAGCAGCGCGAAAAATAAACAGATAGAGAACCTTCCATGTCAAATCAGAATATACACCCTACAGCTATCATAGAACCAGGAGCAAAGATCGGCAAAAACGTGGCTGTCGAAGCTTATGCTGTAGTCAAATCAAATGTTACTTTAGAAGATGGCGTTGTGATTAAAGCACATGCCTATATAGACGGCCATACCACCATTGGTGAAAATACTGTAATCTATCCTATGGCAAGCATCGGTTCTAAAGCCCAAGCCTTGAAAAATAGAGACGACATCACCTACATAAAGATCGGTAAAAATTGTGAAATTCGTGAGTTTGTTACCATTAACTCTTCCATAAAGATGGCAACGCAGGAAGAGTCAAATGTACAGATTGGCGATAATTGCTTAATTATGGCTTATTGCCATATTGCGCACAATTGCGTGTTGGGCAATCGGGTCATCATGAGCAATAATGCGGCGCTTGCCGGGCATGTGATCATTGAAGATTGCGCTATCATCGGCGGCATGACACCAATTCATCAGTTCGCGCGCATCGGCAGATATGCCATGGTTGGCGGCCTAAGCCGGGTGACACATGATGTGCCTCCTTATACAATTGGCGCGGGCATCCCTTTCCGTTTCGGCGGCTTGAATTTGGTAGGGCTTAAACGCAACGGCTTCCCTTTAGAAACCAGGCAGGAATTAAGCCGAGCTTTTAGATTGGTTTATCGCTACAAATTAAGCCCTGAAGAGGCTCTCAAGCGCATTGAAGAAGAGCTGAAGCCCTTGCCGGAAATTAAGAACTGGATTAAGTTCTGCAGGGAATCTAAGAGAGGCTTGATTGGCTTGCAGCATGGCCTTCGCTCCGAACTTGAATATGAATTCCTTGAAGATGAAAACGAAGAGGAAGAAAAAGAAGGAAAGTACGAGCAAGAAGAACAGCAGGTGCTTGTGTGAAGGTTGTATTTTTCGGCACCCCGAATTTTGCCGCCGATACGCTAAGTTATCTTGTCAGCCAGGGCATTGAGATTTGCGCAGTAGTAACCAGGCCTGACCGCCCCAAAGGGCGTTCCGGTACTCCGCAACCCTCTGCTGTAAAATCCCGCGCCGTTGAACTCCTTCCCGATATCCCCATTTACAGCCCTGAAAAAGCCTCAACTCCTGAGTTTGTTGCACTGCTAAGCTCTTTTCAGGCAGACCTTTTCATCGTGGCCGCCTATGGCGAGATTGTCAGGCAAAGTTTGCTCAATCTCCCCAGGCTAGGCTGCCTTAATCTGCATGCCAGCCTGCTTCCCAAATACAGGGGAGCAGCCCCCATTCAACAGGCTATTATAGACGGGGAAATGGAATCGGGAGCGACCATCATGCATATGGTGCTCAAAATGGATGCTGGCAATATTATTAAAACGGTGCATGTTCCCATCTCTGAGGAGATGACAGCCGGCGAGCTTGAGGAGCTGATTTGCAGCCAGGGATCCATTGCACTGGTCGAAGTAATAAAAGATTTCGCTATCCATGGACGGCAGGAGGGGACGCCTCAGGATGAATCCCAAGTGACAATGGCCCCTAAAATTGAGCTTGAACAATGCGAAATTAATTGGCAGCTGCCCGCGGCGGACTTGCACAATCTAATCAGGGGGGTAAACCCCCAGCCCGGCGCCTGGTGCTATGTCTTCTGGCGCGGTGAAAAAAAACGCCTGAAAATCTACCGCTCCAAAGTAGTAATGCAGCAGGGAACCCCTGGCAGCATCCTCGCAGCCGATAAAGAGGGAATCCTGGTTGCCTGCGGCACCGATGCCCTGCATCTCCAGGAGATCCAGCTGGAAGGCAAAAAACGCATGGCGGCAGCTGAACTGCTGCGCGGCGTGCAATCGCATGAAATCCAGTCTATCCTGAGCTTCATCCCTAATTAAGAGATAATCTTGCGACCCATACCCGTACAGGATTAAGAAAAATGGCTAGTTCTAGTTGTAATTAAAATCTTTCGTTGCAGTATAATGCCAGGAAAATGGTGTCCTCGGCGCGACTTGAACGCGCGACCTGTTGCTTAGGAGGCAACCGCTCTATCCACTGAGCTACGAGAACACATGCAGCAATTATTACTTAAGTGAAAATTCTTTTAAAGGGTAAACAATATGACTCAAGCACAAGCAGACCTAGGCCTCATCGGACTTGCGGTGATGGGGCAAAATTTAGCGATGAATATGCAAGACCATGGGTTTACCATTGCGGTGTATAATCGCACACAAGAAAAAACCAAAAACCTGCTTGAGGGACCTGCCAAAGGTTCAGGGATGATCGGCACTTATTCCCTTGATGAATTTATTAAGACTTTGAAACGTCCCCGCCGCATTATGCTGATGGTTAAAGCCGGCGCCCCAGTCGATGAGTTTATCGAACATTTACTGCCATACCTTGAAAAAGGCGATATTATCATCGATGGCGGCAATAGCTTGTTCACCGACACAAACCGCCGCGTACAAGAATTAAAAGAAAAAGGGATCCTATTTATCGGTACCGGAATTTCAGGGGGGGAGGAAGGTGCACGGCACGGCCCTTCCATTATGCCAGGAGGCAATCCGGAAGCTTGGCCCCACGTCAAAGAGATCTTTCAAGCCATAGCTGCTAAAGCGGACGGCGAACCCTGCTGCGACTGGGTGGGAGAGGATGGCGCCGGGCATTATGTCAAAATGGTGCATAACGGCATCGAATATGGCGATATGCAGCTGATCAGCGAAGCCTATTATTTGATGCATAAAGGGTTAAATTTAAGCGCTGAAGAAATGCAGCAAATTTTTGCAAAGTGGAACACCACTGAACTCGATAGTTATTTAATTGAGATCACTTCGCATATTCTAGGCTTTAAAGATACTGACGGCAAGCCACTAGTTGAAACTATTTTAGATGCTGCCGGCCAGAAAGGGACAGGGAAGTGGACGTGCATAAATGCTCTCGATTTAGGCATGCCATTAACTTTAATCGGCGAAGCTGTTTTTGCCCGGTGCTTATCTGCCTTAAAAGAAGAGCGGGTGCAGGCCGGCAAATTGCTTGCTGGTCCAGTAAATACTGCTTATCAAGGGAATAAAGAAGAGTTTATTGAACACATCCGCCATGCGTTATATGCCTCCAAGATTATCAGCTACACGCAAGGGTTTATGCTGATGCGCCAGGCCGCTAAAGAATACAATTGGAACCTCAACTACGGTTCAATTGCACTCATGTGGCGCGGCGGTTGCATTATCCGCAGCAAGTTTTTAGGTAAAATTAAAGAAGCTTATGCGGCCAATAAAGATCTTAGCAGTTTGTTGCTCGATCCATTTTTCAAAGGGGAAATTACGAAAACGCAAACCGGTTGGCGCAAAGTGGTGGCAGCTTCTGCCGAATTAGGGCTGGCTACCCCATGCTTTAGTACAGCGCTTTCTTTTTATGATGGGTATCGTACAGCTAATCTGCCGGCCAATTTACTGCAGGCGCAGCGCGACTACTTTGGTGCCCATACATATGAGCGCATTGACAAACCACGCGGGGAGTTTTTCCATACGAACTGGACAGGCAAGGGCGGCAATGTAAGTTCATCCAGTTACAATGCCTAAAAAAAAGGCTCCCATTTCCGGGAGCCTTTTTGAACTCAAAAACGGTCAACCATTCAGGCTAAATTAGGCCTGAGGAGCTGGCTGCTGAGCTGGTTTGAACCAGTTAAAGAAGCCAGTTTTCTCTGCAGCTGGTTTCTCAGCAGGTTTTTCGGCTGGCTTTTCAGCAGGCTTGTCTGCAGGTTTCTCAGCTGGTTTTTCGGCAGGTTTGTCTGCAGGCTTCTCAGCTGGTTTTTCTTCAGCTTTTTTATTCCACCAGCTAACAAGGCCATTTACTAGGCCAGTAGTTTGGTTAATAACACCATGAATTGGCATTGTAACTACGTTACCTCTGGTATTGGCAATGTCTACAGCTTTGCTAAATAGTTTTGCAGCTTGAGTTTCAGCTTTTACTAAAGCAACTAGGTTAGCTTCTGCTTTTGCCACAGAGCCTACGCCGCCATTTGCTTTTGCTTCAGCAACAGCTTTTTCAGCAACTGTTACATTGAACTTCACGTTTTCTAGTTTTAGCTTCATGCTCTTCACAACCAGATCAGCAGAGCTGAATAGGTAGCATGCTTTAACATCGGCTAAGCCTTGCTCAGAGTCAGCTTTTGCTTTATTGATGAGCTCAGCGGTCTTAACAGCTGTGTTGTACTCAGCTACTTGGTTGCTATCCAGACCTAATTTGCTTTGCAGTTTCATTGCAGCAGATGGAGAGAGTAAGCCAATTACAACGCTTGTTGGCGTTGCAACGATAAAGCCAACAACTTTAGCAGCATGTTTAACAACAGCTGTAACACCATAGTCGTTAAGAGCAGAAGCGTCTTTACCAGCCAGTTTAATGACGACTTTAATGATGTCAGCAGGGATGCAAACAACAACTTTGCATGCAAGCTTCACACCGTTTGATGCTGCATGGCCTACGTTAAAGAAGAACGCGCAGAAAACTGCAACAGCGCGGCTCTTAATGCCAACGCAAGTTGTCAATTTGCTTTCGTCCAGTTTTGCAACTTTAGCTTGCAGGGCAATTTCTTTTTCTGCGAGTTTACCTGTGACAGGTTGTTTTTGCAGTGTTTTTAATTCTGCTTTTGCATCTTGACGGTCAGAAAATTCGGCAATAGCGCTAAATGGGCTAGTAAAAGCGCTTATGAAGCTAACAGGTTTGTTGCTTTCCATTTCAATCCTCCAGGATTATTTTGTTTTAAAAAAATAATTTTTCTTTTATTTCATTCTTTGTTTTGTTTGTCTGATCCATTTTCTGCATCAGACTCACAAGCATTACATTAATTCGTAAAGATTGTATTAATCCTCGGTTAATGTTCTGTTTAAGCGTTATGCTTAATTAATTGTTGAAAAGAATAGTAAAACTTGAATTAAATTGCAATTAACAAATTTAGTTTATTTTTGTAATTGCTGTTAAAATAGCTTATAAAGTATTTGGAGTGCTGCGATGTCAAACATAAATAAGTACTTGTTAATTCAATCTGAAGTGTTCGACAAGTCGAACACGATTAAAGCGGTGACGAGTTGCCGCACTCCACATTGCTTAAGGGCAAAAAAATTTGGAGTGCTGCAACTCGTCGCAGCTTTCCCCATGTTCGACTTGTCGAACATAAAAAGTATTCGTTAATAAAGGAAAAAAAAAGAGGGCATGAAAACATGCCCTCCTGAAAATTTACAGAATGCTTTGCTTAAAGCTTAGACAGCAGCAGCTGCGCTTACTTCGTTGCCAACGTAGAAGCTTTTTCCGCGGCTATAAGCATTGAATAGTTTTGTTGCCAAGCCGCCTTCTAGACCTTTCCAAGCAGCTTCATTAGCTCTGATAAATGCCAGCAATTGCTGTGCAGCATATGTCGCCTGGTTAGCAGCGGCGATTAGAGCAGCAGCTTCGTAGCGAGCTTTTGCAGCTTCTTCCAGCTTCTTGTCTTTTGCAGCAACAGCTTCAGCTTTCTTGGCTTCTTCTGACAGATTTGCCAGTTCAGCAGCTAATTTATTTAGTTCTTTTGCCTGTCTGCTGGCAACTACAAAGTCATTGTAGTTTTTGCTGCGCTTTGCATCTTCAGTAAATGCATTTTTAAAGGCAGCTTCTAAAGCAGCCAATTTAGCTTTAATGCTTGCCAAAATTGTTGCTTTTTCAGCTTCTTTAGCATCGCCAGCAAGTCTGTCATGCAGTCTGAGCATATTGTGCAGGCCTTCAACACCCCAAGCACCTGAAAAGATACCGAGGAATGGGCTGATAGCAGCTGCAGCTAGGTAAGCTACTGTTCTGTAAGCATGTGCTATAACAGCAGTAATGCCCCAGTTATCAGATTTCTTCTCTTCGGATACAAACAGGTTGTAACCAGAAACCAGGATGCAGAAAGGAGCTTTAATTACGAATTGGACAGCATTGCCTAAAGCAGCCAGCACGTCAAAAATCGGTGTGACGATCCAGCTTACTAACCAGCTCTTAGCGAATTGTAAGCGGTTTTCACTGTTGATTTCTTTAATGCGGTTAGCTAATTTCTCAATAAGGTCTTTGTTGGTAAGCTGTGCTTTTACCCATGCAAATGCTTCTGTAGCATTTTTGGGGAGGCTCTTTGCAATGTCTTCAGCTGTTTTTACTTCTTTATTGAGCTTGTCTGCCAATTCGCCGAGCTCTTTTTGCGCATCTGCGATAGTAGTGTCGATACCTTTAGTATCTTCTTTCTTTTCTACCATCTTAGCTTTGCTTTCTTCCAGAGCGCGGAGATCTACTGTTTTAGCAGCGATTTGCGCGCGCAGGCTATCTGCACTGTTTTTAGATTTGATAGCTTCCGGGTTGATTAATAAATCACCAGATAACTGGCTGCGGAGCTCTTCAACTTTTTCGAAAATATCTTTTGAAGCTTTTGCTTCAAGCAGCTCGCCTTTTTTGTCAGTGATTAACTCTTTTGTGAGCTCGTCTCTTCTTGCTTTATTTCTTGGAAATCTTTGGCTATTTAAAGCATTGAGTTCATTCTGTTTGTCCTGGAGCTCGAACAGCTCTTTATTATCGCTCAGAAGTTTTGCTAATTGCTGAGCTGGAGCCAATTTTTGGAGTTCATCGCGATTTTCAGCGCGGATGGCGTTGCTTAGTTCCATATAAGCAACTGGGCTGAACAATGCGCTAGGCACATCTGCTTTATTAATAGACATATTTCTTCCTCCTAATATGTTGAGGGGGTTTTTGAGTTCATTGTAACAAAATCTAACAATCGATTTTAAGGTTTGTGTTAAGATTTAATGAATTCTGTGTAAAGTTTCAACTTTTTAATCTTAACCCCTTTTCAATAAATAATTTCAAAAGCAATAGGATGAACTACTTGCTCTTTTTCCTGCAAGCAAATCTGTAAGGGTGCTCTTAAAATTTGAATTAAACGATTTATATTGAGCCTTGTAAAAAATCATAAGTGGGCAGGTTATTAGATTTCTTGTGCAACTGCATGTGTTTGTTAAAATTGCCCTTTTTGGCATCTTTATCGCTAAATTTTTCAAGCATATGTTTTTCATAGGCTCTCAAAATTTTTTTGATTACGCAAGAAAGTCTACTCCTATTCCTTTCTAATTAAGTAATACTAAATGATCTCTGTGGATCACTTCTTGTCCAAAAGTATATCCCAAACAATCTTCTATTCTTTTATTTTGCGAGCTGAGCAAACGCAGTAAATCTTTGCTGGTATAATTGGTTAAACCTACTGCAATTGGCTGATTATTTAGAGTTTGAATTTGCACAATAGAGCCTCTGTCGAAAGTGTTGCCAATCTCTACAATGCCAGCAGTGGTTAGACTGGCGGCTTGTTTTCTAAGCTGCTCCTCTGTAGATTGATCAATTTTTAAAATACCTACCGGAGTCTCTGCCAATAGCCACCGTTTGCGGCTTTCGCGCGGGGTGGTCTCTGCTAAAAATAAAGTGCCTTCACGTTGTCCGCTAGCTAAGTGAAGGAGGATATCTGGGCTTTTAGAAGAAGCAATTACAGTAGGAATCCCGTTTTGAACGGCAAATTGGGCGGCCTGTAATTTTGTAAGCATGCTGCCTGTATTTAAACCGGTTGTTCCATCTGCGTAGTTCAATATAGTGTCATTAATTTGAGCAACAATTGGTATAAGTTCGGCATTGGGATTGCGGGCCGGATCATCATTATACAGACCTTTCTGATCTGTCAAAAGCACTAATAAATGCGAGCCCACCATATTCGCAATAAGCGCAGATAAATGATCGTTATCGCCTACCCGATGGACTTTACTTACAACCGGATCATTCTCATTTATAATAGGGATGATGTTTTGGTTTAAGAGAGATGTCAAAGAGTCGCGCAAATTAAGGTAGCTCGTTCTATTGGAAAATTCATGGCGGGTAATAAGCAATTGCCCTACGAGTATATCAAAAAAGCTGAACAACTCGCTCCAAATATGCATAATGCGCGTTTGACCGACAGCTGCGAGAATTTGTTTTGAGGGTTGGTAGCGTTCCTGGCGCGGGGTTTCAATAATCTCTCTGCCGGCGGCAATGGCTCCAGTTGTGACTATGATAATTCTTTGTCCGTTTTTATGTATTTTTGCAATTTGCTGTGCGAGGTCGAACATCGATTGGCGGCACAGCCGTTTATTGCCGTTCGTAATTGTGCTTACACCTAGCTTAATTACCATATTCTGAATATGCAGCGACATTAGAGTTCCCTTGTCCCTTTAGCAATATGCATTAAATCATCAATTTCAATTGGATTTCCCTGTATCAAGGCTTGGGCATAGGGTTTGCCAATGGCTAATCCCCACCAGGAAGCATAACGCAGATTCCAATCACGGTAGTTGTTTGTTTTCATTTGACTCTTGTGGCAATCCATCATCTGCGTCCATGTGTCAAAATAGGGGCTGACATCAACAATAAAATTGGGGGTATCATGAACCATGTAATGCAAGATGCCTTCAGGTTTATGGATGGGGATTTCTGGAGCTATTTTTGCAAATCTGGCTAAACGGCAGGCAGCTCTTGCAATAAGCCCGGTAGCTATATGGTCTGGATGGGTCATTTCTCCTTTCCAAATAGGGGCCAGAACAACTCTTGGCTTATAGGTGCGAATCAGCTTAACTACTTCCAGCCTGTTTTCCGGCGTGTCTGCAATCTGGCAGTCGCCAAGATCTAAAAACACCCTTTCAGCGCCAATTAAAGCCGCCGCTGCTTCGGCTTCTTTACGCCTGATTTCAGGGATCCCGTTAGTCCCCATTTCTCCGCTTGTCATGTCAGCCATTACAATGGAGGAACCTCTTGCAGCCATCTTTGCAAGGATGCCGCCTACGCCAAACTCAAGATCATCGGGGTGGGAGCCGATCGCTAAAATATCAACCATTAGATCTCTCAAAATTAGATCTTTACTCAAAACTTGTTGATGACAGCTTATTCAATTGTTTGGCAGAGAGTCAATGCATAAATGGACTTAGGAAATCCGGCGGCTAGGAGTTTTGCGCAACTTTCTAAGGTTCTGGAGGTTGTTGTAACATCATCAATTAATAAAATCACTTTATCGCGAATATCAATGTCGGTTTTTCTGTAGAAATGCCGGGAATTTAACGCCTCGCGTTGTTTTCGATTCAAGTTTGCCTGGCTGAAAGAGCCGTGCTGCCTGGCAAGCAGTTCTCTGCAGGGGCAGTTAAGGTTTTTAGCAACAGCTTGAGCGAGTAATTGACTGTGGTTGAACCCGCGTTCCAATTGACGCAATGTTGGCGAGGGAACATATGTAATAATCTCAGGCATGGGCCAATCCAGATGGCAATATTGGGCTGTTAGTAGGGCTGCAGCACCTTCAGCAAGGTAGAATTGTCCCTGATATTTAATGCTTTTTACTAAGGATGCCGCAGGGCCGGCATATGGAAACGCTGCAGCCTTTGCTGTTAAACAAGAGAAATATTGCTTGCAGGCAGCGCACGCAGTTCTACGTGAAGGCGTAGCTTCCAACGGGGCAAAGCAAAGCAGGCAATGTTCTATGGGATCTAATAATTGACAGGCAGCCTGGCAATCCCGGCAAAAAAGGATCGTGCCATTTGCTCCTAGATCTTTTCGGCAATGCAAGCAAATCTCCGGATAAAATAAGGAGCTGCAGGAATGCGAAAATAACTTTAAGCTATGAATAAGGCTTCTTGCAAAACTCAATTCCC
Organism: Verrucomicrobiota bacterium; assembly: GCA_023428915.1. Lineage (GTDB taxonomy): Bacteria > Chlamydiota > Chlamydiia > Chlamydiales > JAEYWL01 > JAEYWL01. Next base: position 8,196 of record JAEYWL010000119.1, on the reverse strand, counting down.
TGCCCTGCTATAACGTTAGTTCTTTTTAGCGTCGTCGCTTTTCTGTGAAACAAAAGAAAGTTGCGGATGCATTATTGTGCCAGTAATTCGCAGTTGCAGCAGGTCTGTCATTTTAAAAATTACATTATAGGGCTGCAAACCAATTGTAACGAATAGTCTGCCTTGGCTATCTACATAAGAGAGGGGTTGTTTCGGCAGAAAATATTTGATCATTTTGTTTTCACTTTGCAGATCGCGAATCTTGCTGATGACGCATTTACCTTGCTCCAAATTAAAATAGAGGGTGCCAGAAGAAGGAAGCAATGCTTGATTCGATAAGCCTAAAGTGTTGAATGTTTCCTTAGCTGCTGCTTTTTTTCTTCTTTGCGCCCCTGAAAACTCCAATAAGCCATTGCCTTTAAAGCTATCTGGCTGGCTTGGGTCAAATTCTACGCCGGAGAGTTCGAGTTTTGCAATTTTTGTTTCCTGAATACTTCCCTTCAAGAAAGGAAACAGTTCTTTGCATGTCAATCCATGAGCCTCTAAAGCGGGCAAAACTAATTTCCAGGAAGCTGTTTTTTCCAGCAGGGCGTCTTTCAGCTGCAGGCTGCCTTGCCCATTTTTAAAAGAGAGATGAGGGATTGCTATGCTGTCGGATTGCACTATGGTGCTAGCTTCAAAGGATCTATCCAGGTTATATATATGGAACGAACTATTGTTTCGGCTCCATAACAGTTGTTGTTGAAAATCTTTGCAATTCAGGTGGACCATTCCCTGGGTGCAGTGGGGCAAATTGGCACGCAATGCGGCTTGGCTAACTTCTTCCCCTATATAAAAGGTTTTAAGCAGCTGAAGCTCTTTAAAATTAGATTGAAATTCAATTTCAGAAATATGGAGCTTGTCTGAGTGAATATCCAATTTTCCTTCCGCCATAAGCGCATGAGGTTTTTTAAAAAAGTGGAGAAGAAAATCTCCGGCAGCCGTTAACTTTTCATGCTTGCCATTTATCTCCGGCTGCCATTCTGCGAGTTGAAGCTTGCCGTGAAAGGTTTTAGTGCCGTTATAGAAAATTCCTTTTATGCCGGCTTGCAGGGAACGGCCAAATTTTACTCCGCAAAAAGGCACTTTAATTCTGTTTTCGGCAAACACGAGATCGGCTGAAACTATGAGGTCATCTATTTGCAATCGATCAAGAGTGGCAATATTGTCTTCAACTTTGCCTTGGATTCTGCCGCTGTTAAAAGTAAATTGGTCTAGCTGTATCTCATGGCCTTGGAGATCAAATGCAAACATTTGTTCCGGCCGGCTATAATCTAAAGAAAGTCCGAATTGCCCATTCCCTTCCTGCGAGTTTTGAATAAGGGTATATAGTTGATGGGGAAGGGGATAAAAGCCGGTGCGGGCAAGCCTTTTAAGATCATGCAGCATGGATTTGAGCCCTAAATTGCAGGCTAAATGAAACGCTTCGACTTTGCACCAGTTTGCAACAGTCAAGTCGCAACTTTCAGGATGCATGACTCCAAAATGCGTGAGCAGGGGATTGAAAGAGATTTTGATTAAATGGTTGTCCATAGCCTGCATTTTGCCTACAAGCCTAAGGACATCCCGCCGGCGATCGCCCAGCCAAATATCAAATACCCCTTCGGGGTTTTCCTGATTGGGGAATTCTATCAGGTCGCTATTTAAGGCATATTCTTCAATGCTATCCTGCATGCCGGCTATAATTACCCCAGTAGCATTTTCCAGGTAAAACTTTTTTTCAGGATAGATATAGGTAAAATCCGCCTTTAACTCTTCAATGGCTACATTGGGGAGGTTTGTGGTCAGAAAGCCCTCTGAAAATTTCCCATGTAGTTGTATGGCGGGGTCTTTTTTGCCTTGTTTTAAAGCATATGCAATCTGCAGCTCTTCTTTTAAGGAAAGCTGCCCGTCAAAGGGAATTTGCAATAGCCCGGATAGCTGCATGCCAGGCAAAGCTTGTTTAAGGTCGGAAAATTTTCCCAGAACTGATTCACAAGTGATTTTTAGGGCGGAATCCGTGAGGGAAAATCCGCCGGAGACCAGCAGATTTGCCACTTGGGCTTCAAGGCCTAAGCCTAGGATTTCTTTATTGCGGCAGAAGACAATTCCGCTGATTTCCTCAACAAGCAGGTTGTGCGCATGGTCTTTAACAGAGCTTTGCTTGACGGAAAAATTTGCCTGAAGACCTTTCTGCTGCAAACTAACCTCTCCGGAAAATGCCGCGAGGTCGATCGCAACTGCCGAGTTGTATAGTTTGGCGCGGCCCTGGTTTATTTGCAGCGAACAAGCGCTATATTGGCAAACGGCTGCCAAAATGCCGCTGGCTTCAATTTGCAAAGGGCCGTCGAGATTGATTTGGCAAACATTGTTTTGGCAAAAAACAGTCCCTGAATATTCATTAAGAGATAATTGGACAGGGTTAATGTTAAGCTGGTTTTGAGAGAATGATAAATTTACAGGCGATAGATGAAGAAAAGAGGTGTCTTGGGATAATGCAACTGCATCTGTTTGCAGATCGGCTGCATGGATGACTATAGCCTTAGGATCGCCTTTTAAATGAACATAGCCGGTAAGCTTGCCTTGCGGAATTAGGTAATTAGCCTGCAATAGCGCAGGTAGCAATTCCAGAGGGGCTTGTTGAAAAGTAATTCTGCTTTCATAAGCCCCGTCAAGTTGTTTCTGCAAATCAAATTTCAGCAATTCAGGACCTGCAGACAGTAAAAGTTTCCCTTGTTGTATCCTAAGGGTCGTGTTGGATGATGCATCAGGTTGAGGCAAGGTAATAGGATATGCAGAATCAATAACGAGTAATGGTTGGTCGATAGAAATATCTGTAATATATAGGGGATTGAAGCCATGCAAGCGCAAAGCAACTTCAGCTGAGGGGGCTTGCAGTTGATAAGTTGAAGTGAGATTTAAGTTGATGATTTTATAGCGGCCGAATGAGATTCTTTCAATGGTGCCGTATTTGACTTCTTTAATGCCGTAGTTCGCAGTAAGGTCGGCTATGACTTTTTTTAATATATATTGCTCAATAGGCGTCCATGCTAAAAAGGCTGCGCAGACTAATAACAGGGCAATAGGTATAACTAGCTTTTTTAGCATGGTAACAACAGAAATTTCGTGTCTATAGAACCAAAGCCGCGAATGCGGCGAAAGCAGGTAGCCACAGGCGTGAGCCTGTGGAAACTTTCTGTAAATTTAATTAAGCCGCGAATGCGGCGACAGAAATCAAACATTAAGTGAGTATATGAGTTGGTTCATAGTTTTTTCTGTCGCTGTTAACACAGCTCATTAATTTGTTTTACTACACCACAGGCTTACGCCTATGGCTACATGCTATTGCCGCATCCGCGGCTATTTTTAGCTTTACCCGTGTCCGATTTTTATAAATTTCTATAAAAACTAGGGACACGGACATAGATAGGTGCTTTTTTATTTACACTGAGTTTAAGCTAATCACTACTTAAATCCACTGTTTTTTTCTGAAGAAGTAGAGCATGGTGCCGGCAGAAATAGCCATGACGCTTAAAACTGCAGGGTAAGCCCAGCGGTTATGAAGCTCCGGCATATAGTCAAAATTCATGCCGTAAATGCTTGCCATAAAGGTTAGGGGAGTAAAAAGAGTCGCAACAACAGTTAAAACCTTCATGATCTCATTTAATTTTTGGCTCATGCTTGATAAGTAAATATCGAGCATGCCGCTTACAATATCCCTAAAACTTTCTATAGTCTCAATTGTTTGAATGGTATGGTCATACACGTCCTGCATATAGACAGTAGTCGCCGGCTGTATGAGGGGAGTTTCCTCTCTGAGAAAATGGCTGATGACTTCACGCGTAGGCCATACAAAACGCCTTAAAAGAGCCATGCTTCTCTTGGCCATTTGAATCTTGCGCAATGTCCCAGGCGTTGGAGAGGCGACTAAATCATCTTCAAGCTGTTCCAGCTGTTCATCTACCTTCTCTAATACGACAAAATAGTTGTCAACAATGGCGTCAATAAGGGCATAAGCTAAATAATCGGCGCCCATTTTGCGTATTTTCCCTTTGCCATTGCGCAGACGCTCTTTAATGGGATCGAAGTGGTAGCGTTCTTTTTCGGTCCAGCTGATCACATAGTTTTTGCCTAAAACAAGGCTAATCTGTTCATCTCCCAGTTCTTTGTTATGCTCATTAAATTTCAGCAAGCGTAAAACTATAAAAATATTCTCCTTATAATTTTCGAGCTTAGGACGCTCGCTGCCGGATAAAATATCTTCTAAAAGCAAGGGATGCAAGTGGAAGCGCTGTCCCATCAGTTCAAAGTATTTAGGGTTGTGCATTCCGGAAATTTCTATCCACGTCACAGAAGGGGTGTCTAAATAATAAACACATTCTTCTACTGTGACATTATCTTTTTCGATGAGCTCATTTTCATTGTAATCCATGACGGAAATCGATAAGCCATTTAAGACAATGTCAGGATGGGCGATTAACGTTCCTGGCGAAGCGCCAACTTTTGTCAGCCGTTTCTTCAATAATTTTCCCATAAACCCTGATTGTTACCTTAATACTTTGACAATAAGAGGTTTTTCTCCCAACTGCAATTGTAAAGTTATTCAGTATTGAATTGATAGTTTTAAGTCTTTACAATGGCTTTTCATCAAACAAGGAAACGTACATGAAAGAGAAAAAGGCGATAGCACCTACTCGTGAAGAGAATTTTCCCGAATGGTACCAACAGGTAATTAAGGCTGGAGACTTAGCTGAAAACTCGCCTGTCCGCGGCTGCATGGTCATTAAACCTTGGGGCTATGCTATTTGGGAAAATATTCATCGATATTTAGACGAAGAAATCAAACGCACCGGGCACCAAAACGCTTATTTTCCTCTTTTCATTCCCTTAAGCTTTCTTGAAAAAGAGGCAGCTCACGTTGAAGGTTTTGCTAAAGAATGCGCCGTTGTGACGCATCATCGCTTGGAGCTTAAAGATGGCAAGCTTATTCCAAGCGGCGAACTCGAAGAGCCATTAATTGTACGCCCCACCTCTGAAACTATTATCGGAGAGAGTTTTGCCCGCTGGGTAGAGTCTTATCGCGATTTACCCATCTTGATAAATCACTGGGCAAACGTAGTGCGCTGGGAAATGCGCCCAAGAATATTCTTGCGCACTACAGAGTTTTTATGGCAGGAAGGGCATACAGTGCACGAGACAGAAGCGGAAGCCCAGCAGGAAACGCTTAAAATACTGGAGGTTTACAAAACTTGTGCACACGACTTGCTTGGCATTCCTGTAATTACCGGCGAAAAGTCACCTGGCGAGAGATTTCCCGGCGCTGAAAAGACCTATACCATTGAAGCTATGATGCAAGACGGCAAGGCGCTTCAGGGGGGCACTTCGCACTATTTGGGGCAGAATTTTGCTAAAGCCTCAAATATTCGCTTCAGCAACCGCCAAGGGGAATTGCAGTATGCGTATACGACCTCCTGGGGAGTGACAACCCGTTTGATCGGCAGCGTCATTATGGTGCATAGCGATGACGACGGTTTGCGCTTACCCCCTAGAATAGCCCCAAAACAAGTAGTGATTATTCCTGTTGTGCCTAAACCGGAGTTGGAGGAACAGGTGTTCGCTTATGCTGAGCGTTTAGCCCGTACAATTGAACATCAAATCTTCCATGGCAAGCCAGTAACAGTACTGGTGGATAAACGCGACCTGCGCGGCGGAGAAAAAACCTGGGAATGGATTAAAAAAGGCGTGCCGCTGCGCATAGAAGTGGGCCCAAGGGATATTGAAAACAACTCTGCGATGGTATGCCGAAGGGATAAACCCCATAAGGAAAAGCAGGCCATGGTATTGGAAGAGCTTGCGCCAATGGTGCCTGAGTTGCTGGATGAGATACAGGCTGCTTATTTACAACAAGCAAAAGCCTTTAGGGATAGCAATATCCATACCCATATCGAAACGCTCGAACAATTAAAAGAGCATTTTAGCGGCGATGATGAAAAAAGCGGTTTGCAGGGCTTTGTTAAGGCTAAATGGTGCGGCGATGTAGCCACAGAAGAGATCTTGAAAGAGTTCAAGGCGTCCATCCGCTGTCTGCCGATCGAGCAAAGCGGTACGCAAGGTAAATGCGTGCTTACCGGTAAGCCGGCTACGCTAGATGTGTTAATAGCAAGGTCTTATTAGATAGATATTTGTTAAGATAGAAGCCTATAATAGGCTTCTATCTTACAAAAATTGCATATGAGGGAAGATTGAGATCGGAATAACTTTTTTTAGCCTTTTTAACATTGCGAATGTTTTTTAAGTCTAATGTTAGTTTTTCATCGAGGGTTTGACGGCAATATTGCAGTTTTTCCCAAGTATCATCTGAAAAATTAGCGGAGTTATTCATAAAGGCGTTAACCTCTTCAGGAGTGACGCCGAGATCAAAAAAATATTTTTCCATTTTTAAGCGGAGGCGTTCATTTTCCAGCTCGAGCTCTTGGATTTTTTGTTCATGTTTTTCTAAAGAATCATCATTAAACATATAAATCCTCGTTTATAGTATAATTATTTTAACACAATAGATTATTTATGGCAATTATACATTCAATTATCATTATACTTTGCGGGGCGGCATTAAATGGACTGGCTTGTTATCTTTTTGCCCGTTGGTTAACAGCAAAAATAAAGCCGAAGCCTTTGCAAGAACTTTTAATTCGAGAAATTGAAGAATACGACTTTGAGAAAGACTTGCATCCCTTAATTGAGCAGCGCCTGGGGCGCTTTATCGAAAACCTTAAAGTGCGCATCCCCATGGCTGCGGCCGTGCTGCGCGGAGCCGTTGCTGAAACCATAAAAGAGCAAGCGCGTGAGGATTTAAACGGGATGATACCTGAGTTGCGCAATCTCTTAGTTTACGGCCTGCTCAATAAGACGCTTGAGGAAAAGCTCAAAAAGCAAATTCGTGCACGGCTGTTCAGGATGGAACTGGGATTTGGCATCTTTGGTGTCATTACCGGCGTGATCATCATGATTGTCGCCCTCATAATTTAAACCCGACTTGCTACCAAAAGCTTGATTGTTTAATTTCTGCCGCCCTTGCAGGGCCCTGAGATTGTTTTTGTTTAAACAATATTCGAGGCCCGAAGGGTCGGCAGAAATTAACATCTTGGTCATTTTTTTCAGCCCCTACAAAGCTTTAGAATATATTTTAAAGCCTGTAATTATCATAAACAGTGAGACTAAATATTATTTTGATAGTATTATTGTTTAAGTAATTTAAATGTTTTTGGTAAAGTTAATTAACTAATAAAAAATGGATGTAATGTTTGGTGTAAATAATCCAATAATATCTAAAAAGTTTTTTGGCGAAATAATAATAAATGGTATAGCTAAAGAAGAAACGAAAGAAGCTGTAAAGCTTTTAGTGAATATGAGTGAAGTCTCTAAGGCTTGGCTTGAATTAAGTAGAGCGTTAATTGTGAATCTTCTCAATAACAGAGATTGGGCATTAAAAGACATAGTAGTTTTAAGAGAAAAAAAGGTATATCCTTCTTTATCTATATCGAATTTTTCATATACCACTTTAGAGATAGATAGTTTAGTTTGTTTTTTTAAAATTTTTGTGGCTTTAAAACACCTTATGAGAAAAAAAGATGGGAAATTGCGTTTTCTGATTTTATAAACTACTTAAGAGATTGCCCTGATAAAGAGCTTACTAAAAAAATATTAAAAGCTTTATCCGAGGGAAGTGGTAATGGAATCTTTGACTTTCTTATTCCTCTTTCTGCCTGGATTAAAGATTTAAACATCCCTGTGAGGATAAAATTACGCTTATTTGATTTAGAAAAAGAAATACAGTGGGAAATAGAATGTTTATGTAAAAATGATGATGCATTTGGGGATTTTTGCATGTCATTAAGGGATAAGTTAATCTCCCTTGGTACGGATCAGTAATAGACATCTTTCAAAACTTGCTTTGGTTTTATAAAATAAATAACAATAGAGTACAGTAAATTGCATAAATAATATTAATTGTACTTGATACTTTCGAATCTATTTAAGTCTAACAGCTCTTCTAATACTATTCGACCTTCACAGTATTTTTTCCAACAACCCTTTGTCAAATGGCACGAAGAATGACCCACTTTGCGAGCACTTAGAATGACCCACCCTGTCGGGCATCGCAAGCGACCCACCTGGCGGGCAACAAGAATGACCCACCCA
>JAEYWL010000009.1 GCA_023428915.1 Verrucomicrobiota bacterium | reverse complement strand
GTTTCCGCGCCTTGCTAAGATGAAAAGCTTGGCTTCGGCGCGGAAATACGCATCTGCATTGTTCTAATCAGCCTAAAAGCGAGATTAGGACGCAATCATGGGTTAGAGGCTGGCAATTAGTCTTGTTTTTCGACAGAGACAATTTTTAGATTTGGAAAGTTTTTAAAAACACGATCTAGAGCGTCTTTTGTTATTATTAGGGTCCGGTAAGCTTGCTCGATGAGAATCAGATGCTGTAATGAGGGACTGCTAAATTGTAAAAGTAAATCTAAAGCACCAGCTCCGCCAACTCTTAGCGTTTCCAAGTTGGGGAAATTTTCAAAAAAAATCTTACCCTGATGATCACTAGATAAACTAGTGCTAACATAGGAGAAGCGTTTTACCGACTTGCTGCTTACATGTTCGGCAATATCTTTAATACTTAACATTCTATAATCCCGGTTCTCTACCTTTTCTTCGGCTTTGACGGTGCAATAATACAATGCCAGGTCCTCTAAGTGTTTTAAATTATTAAATTCCTCTAAATTTGTTATTGTGCAACCCCTAAGCTTGAAGACGCTCGCTTTATTGCAGCCCTTAATGACTCCGGAATGCAAAATGCAATCCCCTAAGTCTAATCTCTCTAAATTAGGAAATGGTTCTGTAAGTGCGCAATAAGGTCCAGAGAATCTTGTCCAAAAGGTTAGTCTTTTGAGATAAAGCAGCTTGGATAAAATTTGGCTAATGTTTACAACCTCTTTTCCTTCCCCTCCGATTATGCGCAAACGCAAATGTGTAAGATTTTTCAGCATTGGGATCGCCTCAAATATTTCGCTTGAAGTTTCCCTGCTTGTAATGTCGAGACTTAATGTAGACAATAAAGAATTCGAGAGTTGGATGCTGTAAGTTACAGTTTGGTCATATTCGATATGCCATATACTGTTGTCATCGTGTATTTTTTCTATTTGCAGGAATGTATCTGCGGAGAGGGTAAAGTGTTGCAGCGAAGGAAGGTGGATGGCAATTGGCATTTGAGCAGAGTTTTTTGGAGGGGTAACCGAATCGGGCAAATAACGGCATAGAGCCATTCGACACACTTTATCTCTCATAAAAACAGGCAGGCTGTTTGAGAACTTGTTTTGAGATTTAGTGAGAATGAAGTGAGGTAAACTAGGTAATAATCTGCAAACTATATCGGGTTCAAAGTTAAGGAAAAAATTGTTCTCGGGATAGGAAGCCACACTGCTTGTTCCAAATATGTCCAGTAGCGCAACTGCTTTATTTTCAGGCTTTTCCTCTGTTAATTCATGTAGTTTTTTTATTATTGCTTCTCTGCTGCTTCCGGCATTGACCATAGAGCGCATAATAGGAAGATAGGGGTCTGTTGCCAGAATAAAATAGCTGACGGCTGCCAGGCGGGCAAAAATTGCTGAAAAACCTCTTTTTGCCAGGAACTTTAAATCTTTTTTATCTGAAAAGTGCAGTAGCGACTGCAAGCAGGCGCGGCATTCATTGAGCTGGCGTGCATGGTCTGTTGGAGAGGCTTCGCTATACAGGGAGGCAATCCCAAATGGGGCTACATGTTTATATTCTTTGACTTTTAGGGATCCTCTTACTACTTCATAGTCAATAAACGCGGCAAACATGCCCGCAACATCATTATCGCCAAAAAAATGCGCAGCTTTCCCAAGATCGATCCAATCATCAAGAGTGGTTGGCTGCTTGCCTGTTTCCATCCAGGCAATATAGAGATCAAGTTCAGTTCTAGAAAGAATCCCTTCCAAGTTGTAGATTTCCTGAAATGTTTTTGCCTCGCAAAGGCCGTCAGAAAAGCAAACACTTATAGCTTTTTGCGTATCAAGCAAGTAGAGATCTTCTGCTAGCATAACGGGAACTGGCGGGTTTTTAAAATAACCTTCTCCAATTATGAGTATAAGATTACATTGCAAATGTCGCTGCCTTTCAGGAGTATTTGCCATAGCCTTGAGCGACTGCAGGGTGCGATTATAGCCATTGCTTTTAAATTGTTCGGCAATATCTTCTGCAAGCTTTTGCTTTACTTCTTCATCCCTGCCGGTTTCATTTTTTTGCGAGAGTAACTTTTCGAAAAGAGGTGTGAAACCGAATTTTTGCATTAAAGTATCTAAAGTTGTTTTTACTGATAAGTAATTTGCTTGTTCTTCACTGCGATGCAGCGAAAATGCAGCAGCGGCAATTTGATGCATTCTTTCAATTTTCTCTGAGAGAACAAACAATACTTTCAAAGTTTTTAAGTCGATTGCTTGTATGTCTGCTAGAAGAGTTAGTTCTCGGTTAACCATTTGAAAGAATTCAATGGTTTGCTTTCTTGTTAAATTGGGAAGTTCTTTTTCGAGAAAAAAATTATTAATTGAGGTCGTCCTGTTGCTTATTATTTGGTTATTATCCATATAATAAATCCTTAAAGTTAGTGATAAATCATATAAAATGTAATAACTTTATCGCCATTTATAAAAAAAGTCAAAATTTGCGAAAATATATTGGCGCGTTTGTGGCGTGTTTAGCCGATTTGACGGAATAATAGTGGCGCGATTGTCAAAATTGCGCCACTTTAAGCATTTTTAATGGCGTAATTAATGATGATTAAGGCATAATTAGGTTAAAAATGGCGCGATTTTGTTAATCGCGCCATTCATAGAAAGGAAATTTTATGGCGAAACGAGTTTCAGATAAAATTTTTGAGACTATTTTACAGATAGTAAAATGCTTTCCTCAAGGCGCTTCTTTGGAAGATATTTTACAAGCATTAGTCTCGCCTTTACCTAAACGATCCTTACAGCGATATGTAGCTTTTTTGACGATGAAAAGCCGTCTAAATGCTGTAGGGAAAGCTCGCTCCAGACGGTACCTTTTAGCACCAGAAACTGATAAGACAATCCCCATTGTTTTTTCACAAGAAGATATTCTACCTTCGAAAAATGCTTTTTTAGCTGAAAATACAGAAAATTTGATTCCGTTATCGACAACAGCTTTGTCTATTCAAGTGAATGTCCGTCAACCCATTCAAGCGCGGCGTCCGGTTGGGTACAACCGGGAATTTCTCGATAAGTACCGCCCGAATGAGACATACTATCTTTCTGAAGACACGCGGAACCATTTGTTTGAAATTGGCAAATCGCAGGATAGTGAGCGGCCAGCAGGAACTTATGCTAGGCAGATTTTAAACCGCCTGTTGATTGATTTGTCATGGAATTCAAGTCGCTTGGAGGGGAATACCTATTCGTTGCTCGAAACAGAGCGCTTACTTGAGCTAGGGGAAGCTCCAGAAGGCAAGAGCATCATGGAAGCTCAAATGATCTTAAATCATAAGGCCGCTATTGAATTTATGGTTGAGTCAGCCGAGCAAATGGGATTTAACAATTTCACTATTCTCAATTTACACGCCCTTTTATCGGACAATTTACTGCACGATCAACGTGCATGCGGTTCCTTGCGTTCAACACCTGTAGGCATAGCTAAGTCAGTTTATCAACCATTAGCGATTCCGCAACTGATTAGTGAATATTTCCAACAAATTTTAGACACAGCTGACGCGATTACAAATCCCTTTGAACAATCATTTTTTATGCTGGTTCATTTGCCCTATCTGCAACCATTCCTGGATGTCAATAAGCGAGTATCAAGGCTTGCAGCTAATATTCCTTTAATTCGCGGGAATCTATGTCCTTTATCATTTGTGGATGTGCCTGAAAAAGTTTACATTAGCGGTCTTCTTGGGATATATGAATTAAATCGTATTGAGTTATTACGTGAATTGTTTGTGTGGGCCTATGAGCGCTCTAGTTCTCTTTACTCGGCTACGCGTCAAGAACTTGGGGAGCCTGATCTCTTTCGCATGCGATATCGCAAACTCATCATTTCAATAATAGGGGATATTATTCGAAGATGCCTGGATAAGCAAGCGGCAGTAGCAGCAATCAAGCAAAAAGCCTCTGAAGCAGTGGTATTGGATGATCAAGCGAGGTTTATCGAAGTCATTGAAGTTGAGCTAATGAGTCTGCATAAAGGCAATATCGCCAGATTTCGTTTAAAACCCTTCGAGTATGATGAGTGGTTGAAAACGTGGCATTAAAAAAAATATATTTACTTCAGTAATTGCATCTTTTCTGTAAATTTCCATTAGTAAGGCCTGAATTGTTTTAATGTTATAAATTGTAGTTTTTTAATAAAAAAAATAATAGCGTTATTGATGAAATAATTCACTTGTCTTTGTCTGCTTGTTTCTTGCATTAAAGTCTCTATTTTCTCTACTATATTTGATTTTACTATCCACACTTGAGGGAATTATGACTTCTGCTGCACAGCAGGGCAGCTTGTTTAAAGCTGCGCTTTTGATTACAGGAACCACTATTGGCGGGGGCATGCTGGCTATGCCTGTTTTGACAAGTCCTGGAGGCTTTGGACCCTCGCTTTTGATTTATGCGCTATGCTGGCTGTTTATGATGCTGACAGGGTTGCTGATGCTGGAACTTGGCACCTGGGTAAAAGGGGACGCCAATATCATTTCCATGGCTGAGAAAACAATTGGCTTGCCAGGAAAAATTTGTGCCTGGCTGTTGTATCTCTTCCTTTTCTTCTGTCTAACGATTGCCTATATGGAAGGATCTGGAGAATTATTTGCTGAGTTAAGCGGCGGTTTGCTTGCCGATTGGCAAGGAACATTGCTTTTTATCGCGATTTTTGTTCCCTTTGTCTACTTGGGCACTCGTGCAGTAGGGGCCATTAATATTTTATTAATGGCTTGCCTGGCTTTTTTCTATTTTACCTTCGTCATTATTGGATTTCCTTATGTAAAAGCGGAGAATCTCCAACATGTAAATTGGAGCTTGTCTCTTGGCGGTCTTCCTATTGCCTTTACAGCTTTTGCTTACCAGGGCACAGTGCCAACCTTGATGCATTATTTGCATGGCGATGTTGTAAAGGGTCGTAAAGCCATTATTTACGGCAGTTTGGCCGCTTTAACGACTTATTTGCTATGGCAGTGGCTAATCCTTGGAATAATCCCCACTTTTGGTCCTGGCAGCCTGGAAGAAGCATTAGCGGAGGGGCAGACGGCTGTGCATCCCTTAAAAGATATCATAAATGCCCAGTATGTGTACTTAATTGGACAATGCTTTGCTTTTTTTGCCTTGGTGACTTCATTTTTAGGGGTAAGCTTAGGCTTGGTGGACTTTTTAGCCGATGGTCTGGATATTAAGAAAACGGCGAACGGCAAATTGCTGATTTCACTCTTAATTTTTGTGCCCACGTTCATTATTTCAGCCGTTTACCCTCATATCTTTTTGGAGGCATTAAACTATGCCGGAGGCTTTGGCTGTGCCTTGCTGCTAGGATTATTGCCAATTTTGATGGTCTGGGTGGGAAGATACCGAAAAGGATACACCTCTAATTTCAGAGTTCCTGGCGGAAAAACTCTATTGGGGGTGCTAATCCTTTTTGTTTGCTTTGAGTTATGGGTAGAGTTTTCCCACTTAATCCAAAAGTTTAGCTAAAAAAAGACCCGGGCATCTCTACCCGGGTCCGCTTAGAGCACCTTAAACAGGAGCCGTGCTCTTAGTAAATGCTAATGCCGAAGCCAAGGCCGCCTAAGCCATAGCCGCCATAATAGCCGCCTCCATAATAAGGATAACTATAGTAATAAGATGGGTAGCTATAGTATGGGTAATAGCCGCCGTATCTTCCCCAGCCGCCGTATCCGCCGTATCCCCAGCCGCCATAGTGTCTCCAGCTGATTTGAGATTCTTTATTTATGGGAGCTGCATTAGCAGTAGTTGGTGTTGCAATAACGCCGAAAAATAAAATTGCACCAAGGATAATGGAGGAAATTTTAATTACTGAGTTCATACAGACCTCCTGTATTTCACCTATCGAAAAAGACGTTCGAAAAAACCTTGGTTTTCGCGTGTTTGACGCGAATTGTGGGAGATTAGGGGAAAGAGTCAGACTGCTCTTTAGACAATCCCTATAGTTCTATTATCGAATCTTATAAAAGGCTTGTCAAATAAAAAATTGATGTAAAGATATAAGTGGCTAACCGCCAGTTGGATGTGACTTTTGCTTTTTTGCTCATATTAGAAACTTATCCATAACTTTTAAAGCAGCGACCGCAAATTTCTGCAGAGAATTAGGAGGGTGGATAAGTAGTCTCTATACTTCTATTATCGTGTGTTACGGAAGGGTTGTCAAATTAAAACTCATGATTGGCCGCGGATTAGGACGCAATCATGGGTTAAAAGAGGCTGAATTAGAATTAAGTAATTCAGCCTAAAATAGGTGTTGATTAGCGCCTATTAGTATGGACGCCAGTAAGGATGGTAGTAAGGGCCTGGATGCCAGTAATAGCCGCCGCGCCAGTATCCGCCTCTATACCACCAGGCTACTTGGTCAGGGTCATGGCCAGGGTCAGCGTATTGCGGGTGAGTTTGCGGTTGGTATTGCGGGGACGGAGGAACTTGATTCTGTACTTGAGGAGAGGCTTGCGGTTGATACTGGAATTGCTGCGGGGCCGTATTAGGTACATAATGGACTGGAGGGTTTCCCGTAGGTTGACCATAGATCACATCATGAGATTGGGCAGAAGCTGCTACAGGAATGGAAATTGCTAGAAACGCTAGCACTTTCAAGCCGGTTTTGTTTAGGGTATACATGTTTTGCTCCTTGTTTTGCACACCCTTGAGTAAAAATAAAAAAACTATTAGATCTCAAAGAAAAAGGCGCTAAATAGCGCATTTTTCTAGAATCCGGTATTTAGGACACGGTATTAATAGGGGTAATAATAGTGGTAATTATAGTAGGGTCGCCAGCCTCCCCAGCCGTAAGGTCTGCCCCAATAGGGGTGTCCCCAACCGCGGTACCACCAAGCTACTTCTTTATCAGAAGTCGTTTTCATTTGGTTGTCTGAATTAGCTGCAAAAGCAAAAGTTGGTATGACAATAGTTCCTGCAAACAGGATTATGCCCATCAAAAGGGATGTGATCTTTAAAGAAATATTCATAAAAAACCTCACTTATCACCAAGACAGCAGTAATAAGTTTTAAGCAATCTGTGCTTAACAATTCGGGCGGTATAGAGAGGCTTAAGATTGAATCTTAAAGCACATTCTCTTCCGCCCGAGAAGCCACTAGCGAAGATTTAATTTCTCCGGGATCTGATTTTTCAATCACTCCAGTTTAAAGAGACCTAAGGGTCTCTTGCTTAAGAGCCGCACCACTTACGCAGCGAAAAAGCTCTTCTAAAAACATTCAAAGAACTTAAACCCTTCAAACTACTGGCTTTTAAAGAAACTTGGAGTCTTTGATGCTTACCTTTACACATCCTTCCTGACTCCATTTTTATTATAGATTTTTACATGCAAGAATGTCAATAGTTTTTTTATTTAAAGAGCTCCTGGACAAATGCTCGCGAGTCAAATGGCTCTAAATCTTCAAGGCCTTCTCCTACCCCCAAGAAACGTACAGGAATGCCGAGCTGCCTTTGAATGTTAATGACGACGCCGCCTTTTGCCGTACCATCCATCTTGGTTAGGACAAGGCCGGTAATTGGAGTGTACTGCATGAAGATTTTGGCTTGTTCCACAGCATTTTGTCCGACGCTGGCATCGATAATGAGAAATGTTTCGTGAGGGGACTCGGGAATGACTTTTTTAGCTGCGCGCTTGATCTTTTCAAGCTCCTGCATCAGGTTGGTTTTGGTGTGCAGCCGTCCTGCAGTATCAATCAGGATCATATCGGTTTGCCTTGCCTTGCCGGCTGTAACGGCATCAAAAGCGACCGCTGCCGGGTCGCTGTTGGGTTTGCCTTTTACGATGTCGACCCCTAAGCGCTCAGCCCAGATTTCGAGCTGCTCCATGGCTGCCGCCCTAAAAGTGTCTGCAGCAGCCAGAAGTACTTTATTGCCATTGGCCTTGTAAATACTGGCTAATTTCGCCACCGTCGTTGTTTTCCCGTTTCCATTAACGCCTACAATTAAAATCACGTGAGGGGAAGCTGTTGTAATTGATTCCTGCGGCCTATTTTCCAGGATGGCGACCAATTTATTTTGCAAGAACTGGATGAGATCTTCGGGCGGCTGCCCGGGATTTTTGCGGTATTCCTTTTTTAGCTCATTCGTCAGTTCCTGTGCCAAGCCTGCACCTAAATCTGCTTCATACAGTAATTGCTCGATGTTATCCAAAGTGTCTTCATCAAGGGCCCCCTTGCCTAGCAGAGTGCGCAACTTATCACCCAGAAGCGAACCGGTCTTTTGCAGGGCGGATTTAAGTTTCTGATACCCGGATTTAAAATAATTATAAATCATATTTAGCCTCAAAGGTTGACAGTCTGGCAAGTGATGCGTAACATGCGAATATTAATCTATGAGAAAGTATAGCAAGTAGGGGCTATTAGATGAATATCCATGAATATCAGGCTAAAGAAATTTTGCAAAAATATGGCATTTTTGTGCCGCCTTTTGTCGTTGTAGAAAACCTTGAACAGGCAAAAGAAGCCTTGGATAAGCTGGGTTGGAAGCAAGGAGTGGTAAAAGCTCAAGTGCATGCCGGCGGAAGAGGTAAAGCCGGAGCTGTAAAATTTGCAAAGTCCTATGATGAATTGCTCGATGCCGTAAAGCAAATACTTGGAATGAAAATCGTTAATAACCAAACAGGCTCAGAAGGAATGATTGCCCGCAAGGTCTTGATCAGCGAGCCTGTGGAAATTGTTAAGGAATATTATTTAGGCGCAATTATAGACCGCGCAACAGCGCAGGCGCTTCTCATAGCATCGCCTGCGGGCGGCATGGATATTGAAGAGGTCGCCAAAACCCAGCCGCAAAAAATACTATCTTTGCCAATCCGTCCGGACGGCTCGCTTTACCGTTTCCAACTGCAGCAGCTGGTCAATTTCATGGGATGGAAAAATGGGTTTGCTGAAGCCGGCATTAAAATTGCCAAGGGCGTTGCAAAAGCTTTTATTGAAACGGACGCTTCTCTGCTGGAGATAAATCCTTTAGTTGAAACACCGCATGAGTTAGCTGCTGTAGATGCCAAGCTGGCCATAGATGAAAATGCCCTCTTTCGCCAGCCTGAAATTAGCCAATTTTATGATTCCACGCAAATGCCAAAAAATGAAGCTTTGGCCCGGCAGCATGAG
Source organism: Verrucomicrobiota bacterium (assembly GCA_023428915.1). Lineage (GTDB taxonomy): Bacteria > Chlamydiota > Chlamydiia > Chlamydiales > JAEYWL01 > JAEYWL01. The sequence goes on along the minus strand of JAEYWL010000009.1, from coordinate 38,550 downwards.
TTGGCTTATATTGCGCTTGATGGAAATATTGGCTGCATGGTCAATGGAGCGGGTTTAGCTATGGCTACTATGGATATCATTAAGCATCACGGCGGCAAGCCCGCCAACTTTTTAGATGTCGGCGGAGGCGCCTCGCAAGAAAAAGTAGCCGCCGGATTTAAAATCCTGCTCAGCGATCCAAAGGTCAAGGCCATTCTTGTGAATATATTTGGCGGAATTATGAGCTGTAAAACTTTAGCCTCAGGCATTGTAGCAGCAGCCAAAGAATTAAATATCAATGTACCGTTAGTTGTGCGGATGGAAGGCACTGAAGTTGAAGAAGGGCGAACAATCCTCAGCCGGTCAGGTTTGCCGATTCTAGCTGCGCAAAATCTTACTGAAGCTGCTGAAAAGGTAGTTAAAGCGATTAACAAATAGGAAGTCCAATGTCAATACTGGTTGATAAAAATACGAAAGTGATCACTCAAGGTATTACCGGAAAGGCTGGCCGTTTCCACACAGAGCAATGTTTGGCCTATGGCAGCCAATTTGTGGGGGGGGTAACTCCTGGAAAAAGGGGAGGGACTATTTTTAACCTTCCAATTTTCGACACTGTGAAAGAAGCAAAGGCTGCAACAGGCTGCGATGCCTCCCTTATTTTTGTTCCGCCCCCTTTTGCTGCTGAAGCAATCATTGAGGCTGAAGATGCAGGAATTCCCCTTATTGTGTGTATTACAGAAGGAATCCCCATTCGCGACATGCTGGAAGTAAGCAGAATCATGCGCCAAAGTAAATGCCGGCTCATCGGCCCCAATTGCCCTGGAATTATAACTCCTGGCGAGTGCAAGATTGGAATTATGCCAGGCTATATCCATAAAAAAGGCCATATCGGGATTGTGTCGCGTTCAGGGACGCTTACTTATGAGGCTGTCTGGCAAACAACTCAGCTGGGGCTTGGGCAATCTACTTGCATAGGGATTGGAGGAGATCCTTTAAACGGCACTAATTTTGTAGATGTGCTCAAAATGTTTCAGGAAGATCCGGAAACTAAAGGGATTCTTATGATCGGGGAAATTGGCGGTTCAGAGGAAGAGCGCGCAGCAGATTGGATTAAGCAGCATTGTACAAAGCCTGTTGCTGCTTTTATTGCGGGCAGTACCGCGCCGCCCGGCCGCCGCATGGGTCATGCCGGTGCAATTATTTCTGGCGGCAAAGGAACAGCAGCGGATAAGATAGAAGCTTTGCGGGCAGCTGGCGTCGCCGTCAGTGTAACTCCTGCCGAAATGGGACTGACTATGCAGAAGGCTATGCGTTAATTATGCTATTATTTAAATCAAGAATTCCTGTTGCCATCTATCCAATGTTTCTCTTTGTGGCTGCCATTATAGGATGGCTTTCTAGTGAAAATATACTGTATACGGCAATCTGGATGGTTGTCATTTTTTTCTCTGTGCTTATACATGAATACGGCCATGCATTTACAGCTGCTGCTTTTGGGCAAAAAGCTCAAATCAACCTAGTGGCGCTGGGAGGGGTTACCCAAAGAAATGGCGGCAGGCTGCCGCTCTGGCAGGAATTTTTAGTGGTGTTGAACGGGCCGCTAGCCGGTTTTTTATTATGCGGAATCATTGTACTGGTAGACAAGTATTTTTCCATTGAGAATAGTGCCTTAAGTTATTTATTGCAGGTCGGCTATGTGGTAAATTTTTATTGGACGCTTATTAATCTGCTGCCCATACAGCCTCTGGATGGCGGGCAGTTGCTTTCAATAATTATGGAGGGAATATTTGGTTTTAAAGGGGTTAAAGCAGCTTTATTTTTAGGCGTCGTGATCGGTGTGCTGATCAGCATCTTGCTCATTATTACCCGGCATGTCGTTCCTGCTGCCATTTTTATGATGCTCAGTTATGAAAGCTATAAAACCTGGCGCCAGGCTCTGGCCATGACTGATCAGGATCAAAACAGCTCTTTAAAATCACTGATAGAGCAAGCTGAAGAAGAAATTGCCGCAAATCACCCTGAAATGGCTGTAGAAAAGTTTAAAATTATCCGGGAAATCGCTAAATCAGGGCATCTATATCGTCAAGCAAGTCAAAAGCTTGCCTTGCTTCTAATCCAATTAAACCGCAAGGAAGAAGCTTATGAGATTCTTAAACCGCTTAGCAAGCAGCTTGACAGAAATGAAATGGTTACATTGCAATCCTTGGCGTTTAGTCTAAAACAGTGGCAAGTAGTGGTAGAAGTGGGGGATCGCGTTTTTCAAATAGCGCCTACTCCTCAGGCGGCTATGATGAATGCTGTGGCGCACGCCGCTTTAGGCAGGTATCAATCCATGATGGGCTGGCTGCAATGCGCAAGACGTGAAGGAGCCATCGACATTAAAGATAAATTAAAGCTGCCGGAATTTGATGCCTACCGCAGCAATGGGAATTTTCAGGAGTTCCAAGCTTCATTAACCAAATAATTTAGGACGATAACGGATATTAGACTTAAAACCCGGCTTGCTATCTTCTAAGAGTCAGTTGCGAGCTTTTAGAGAGAAAAAACTTTCGAATATGACTTATTATAAAGTAGCAAGTCGGGTTTAAAGACAGTATTAGCAGAAGACAATATTAATAATAAGATTGTTTTCGGGCGCGTAGACACTTACGGGCAATAAGATGGGCGCGGGCACGAAAATCAACCCTTCATTTACAATGTGTGCAGGAGCTAAAATGGAAATCGGAATTCCTAAAGAGATTATGGACAACGAAAATAGGGTGGGGGCCACTCCATCTATGGCCAGGGCTCTTATCGAAGCCGGGCATAAAGTGCTTGTGCAAACCCATGCCGGTAAAGCTATAGGGTTTCCTGATGAGGCTTATAAACAAGCTGGAGCGGTAATCGTTGAATCTGCTTTATATGTTTATCAGGCTGATATGGTGATCAAGGTTAAGGAGCCCTTGCCGCCTGAATACCCTCTGTTAAAAGAGAATCAAATCCTTTTTTGCTTTCTGCACTTGGCGCCCAATAAAGCTTTGACCCAGCAATTAATAGATAGTAAGTCTGTTGCCATTGCCTATGAAACAGTGACAAATGACCATGGACGCTTGCCTTTATTGATTCCCATGAGTGAAATTGCCGGAAGAATGTCCATTCCCGCTGCAGCCGCGGGGTTGCAGATGATAAATGGAGGCAAGGGAGTGGTGCTTGGCGGCGTGCCGGGTGTCTTGCCTGCTAAAGTAGTCGTGCTGGGCGGAGGCGTTGGCGGGACTGAGGCTGCACGCATGGCGCTTGGATTAGGGGCAGATGTTACGATTGCCGATAATAATATTGCCCGCCTCACAGAGCTTGATTTATTGTTTGGTCCAAGAGTTAAAACACTTTTTTCCTCAAATAATGCCCTCGAAGAGATTGCCGCCGAAGCAGATGTCATTGTAGGCTCAGTATTGATACCAGGTAAAACGGCTCCAAAATTGCTGACAGAAAAAATAATTCAAAGCATGGAGCCCGGTTCTGTGATTGTAGATCTGTCAATTGATCAAGGGGGATGCAGCGAGACTTCCAAACCAACGCATCTCAGCAGTCCCTTCTACATCCATCACGATATTGTTCATTACTGTGTTGTCAACATGCCTGGCGCCTGTGCCCGCACCTCAACCTTGGCGTTAACTAATGCGACTCTCAACTACGCCCTGAAAATAGCAGATGAAGGGTTTAAAGTGGCTCTTTCAGAAGATCCTGGATTAAAAAATGGACTTAACGTGTATAAGGGGCATGTAACCAACGAGCATATTGCGTTTGACCTAGGGTACGACTACACTCCGCCAGAGCAAATTATTTAGGGCCGCCATGCAATACATTATTGGTGTCGATTTAGGAACTATCAACAGCTGTGTTGCCTATGTCGATTTAGACAAGGCGGGTAATCCAACACTCGCAATTCAACAATTTGCCATTCCCCAATTAGCAGCCCCTTACCAAGTAGTGTCTTTAGCGACCCTGCCCTCATTTTGTTATCTGTCAGAGGAGGGCGAATGGCCAATTGAAGCCTTGGATTTGCCTTGGAAAAAAAAGCCTGGAGTGGTGGTTGGCAAATTTGCCAAACTGCAGGGCGCCAAAGTTCCTACCCGCTTGGTGAGTTCAGCCAAAAGCTGGCTCAGTCATGCAGGCGCCGGGCGTAAAGAGCGCATTTTACCTTTAGAAGGACCTCAAGAGAGTAAAATAAGCCCGTTGGAGGCCTCCACACTTTATCTCAGGCACTTAAAAGAGAGCTGGGATTATGTCATGGCCAAAGGAGAAGCAGCCAAGGCTTGGGAACAGCAGCTTGTGATCCTCACTATCCCAGCCTCCTTTGATGAGTCTGCCCGCGCCTTGACCGCTGAAGCTGCAAAAATGGCCGGCTGCTTGAATTTTGTCTTGTTAGAAGAGCCGCAGGCTGCTTTTTATAGCTGGATCGCCCAGCATGAAAAACAATTGCCGGAACTGCTTAAACCCGGGCAAACCATATTAGTATGCGATGTCGGCGGCGGAACTACCGACTTTAGCTTAATTCAAGTTTCTAAAATTGGCGCTGAATTACAGTTTCAACGCATGGCAGTAGGCGAGCATCTTCTTTTAGGCGGCGATAATATGGATGCCGCTTTAGCCCATAAGCTGGAAGGACAGCTTTCAGAGCAAGGGGAGTTGGCGGCTACCCAGTGGCAGCAGCTGCTCAGCGCATGCCGCGAACTTAAAGAAGAATTGCTTGAGCCTGCGGGTCAAATCGGGCAAAAAACAATTGTATTGCAAGGTTCCGGTTCTTCTGTAATTCAGGGAAGTAAAACAGTTACCTTGGCTAAAAAAGAAGCCTTAGATCTATTATTGAATGGCTTTTTTGGCGATTATCCTTGGGAGCAGGCCATTCAGCTAGAAAAGACAAGCGGCTTAAAATCCTTTGGCCTGCCTTATGAGAAAGACCCATCAATCACCAAGCACTTAGCCCACTTCTTGCATTCCCATCGCCATCTCTACCCAAAGCTTGCGCCAGATTTGCTGCTTTTTAACGGCGGGGCCATGAAGCCGCCTGCTTTTCAGGAGGCCATTTACAATGCTCTAAAAACCTGGTTTCCCGCTAACGATTTGACAGTATTGTCAAGCAAAAGCCTTGATTTAGCTGTAGCGAAGGGAGCGGCTTATTATGGAAAGGCCCGTCTTGGAGTTGGTTTAAAGATCGGCGGGGGGACCGCGGCAACCTATTACGTTGCAATTACCCATCAACAAGTAAAAAAAGCGGTTACGATACTCGAGCGTGGTTCCGAAGAGGGGCAAAAGGCAGCTTCCAACCAGATCTTTCATCTTTTGCCGAACCGCCCTGTGACTTTCTCATTGTATAGCTCCCATACGCGGCTGCAAGATAAATTAGGGGATTTAGTTGAGATACAAGAGGAAGAACTGCATCCCCTGCCTGCAATTCACACGATCTTGCGTTTTGGAAAATCGCTGGAGGCTAGCCAGGAAAAAATCCCCGTGAAACTGGAAGCTTCCCTTAGCGCCATTGGAACCATTGAATTGTGGTTAGAGGCCTTAAATTCGAATCAGCGTTGGAAATTGGAATTTCAAATTAAGAGCGCAGCCGGTTTTGAACCTGGCGCAGCAGCCGCGACGGCAGAAATTATTGACTCACAGGATGCAGAGCTTGCTAAAAAAATGCAGGGATTATTGGAAAGCCTCTTTGCAACCGCAGAGGTACGCCCTAGGGAAATTTATCAAAAATTAGAAGCGTTAAGCGGAAAACCCAGACGAACCTGGAGTTCAACGCTGCTGCGCAATTTATGGCCGGTTTTACTTAAGCTTGCCGATCGGCGAAAAGTTTCCCCGGAGCATGAAGCGCGCTGGTGGAACTTAGCCGGATTTTTCTTACGGCCAGGTTTAGGATATCCCTTAGATGACTTCCGCATGAAAGACCTCTGGAAAATTTTGTTAGGGGAGTCCAGGAATAAGAAAGAAGAAGTGCAGATACAGAAATGGATTTGCTACCGCCGCATTGCAGCCGGCTTAAATAAAGGACAGCAAACACAACTTGTACAGGAGCTGCTGGCTGTTTTGTTCAATAAAAAAGGGGAACTGATGCAGGAAAAGCTTTCAGCTTATCTTTACACAGAATTGTTGCGGGCCTTTGCTTCCTTTGAACAGCTCGATATAGCCTTGAAGGAAAAGCTTGGAGAAGCTCTCCTGCAGCGTATAGAAAAAAAAGCCGCCTTGCCGGTTGAATTTTGGGCTTTAGCGCGTTTGGGCGCACGCCATTTATGGCATGGCACTGTCGCACATGTAGTGCCTAAAGAGACTTGTGCTAAGTGGATTAATCGTCTATTGGCCATTTCGAGCCTGGAAGAGGAGCAGCTTTCTTTTTTGATAGCTCAACTGGCCCGTAAAACAGAGCATCGCGAGATAAATTTACCGGCCGCAGTAATAAAACAAGTACTTGAAAGGATTGCTGCACTTCCAGATAGTGAATACCTAAGCCAAATTCTGCAGCACCATGTGCAGTTTAGCCAGAAAGAAAACGAAGCTGTATTTGGTGAAGAGCTGCCTACAGGTTTGAGTCTTCATGAATAAGTAAAAATATTCTTAGTTATGTTAGTTTGTGATATTATAAAAAAATGGAACTTCCATCTTTTTTAAAAGAGTATGAGTCGGAAATAAATGAGTATGAAAAGTTAGTTGGTGCTATTCAATTTTCCGGCAGTACTTATCAAATTCAAGTGGCTAATCCCGATGCAAAAGAAGAGTGTTGGGTATTCCTTCAGCTTGGTGAAAAGGGTGAAATCAAGGATAGCTTTTGTTCTTGCGAGGAAGAAGATGCAAAACCAGGCTGTGAGCATTTAGCTGCTGCTTATAAAGTAATTTTCGGTAATTTCAATCAGCCTTTACATCGCCGTTTCAAAAATTCCCTTTGGAATAAACTTTGCTTGCTTTTTGCTGAAAAAATGAACTATTCAGCAAAGCCCTTGCGCAAAATCAAAAAGGGATTTTATGAAGCACGCAGTATTACGAAGAAACTTATTTTTGAAATAGAAGCCACAGAAGAGCACACTGCCGACCTGTTGAAAAACCTGATAGAAGAGCGGCCCAAAGAAACGGAAGAGACTTCACTTAAATTTTCCAATCTTTCGGTAGAGGAAATCGATTTGTGGCGTGCAGGAAGACCTTCTACGAACCTGCGTTATGAACTCTCATTTTGGAATGACTTGGCAAAATGGATGCTGGAATTGCAGGAAAAGGGAAATCCCTACGAAATTACCTTTATTGAAACTCAATCAGGGCTTCCTCAGTGGGTAGAAGTAATTTTTCACAAGCAATTTGGTGTGTACTTCTATCTGTCGTCAGCTAATCTCCCCTTAATTATTCCGGCCCTTACAACAGTCAACACTTCTTTAAAAGTACATGGATTTGAAAAAGAAGGCATTCATAAAGTTGTATATGACCAGGAACAGCAAACTCTGGCCATCTTTCCTGTGATCAAAATAGACGGGGAAGATGTTATGAAAGAAAAACCTCCTCGCAATGGATATGTGATTGATGGTTGGGAATATGTTTCAAAAGATGGGTTTTACCCGATTAATCCTAAAGGTTTAAGGGCCGATACAGTCCTGCATGGTGATGATGTTACCGATGCTTTAGAATACCATCATGAAGAGCTTAAAGCCTACTTGAATAATGAAAGCCTTAATAGCGATCCTGTCTCTGTTTCTTACCAGATAAATTTCGATCAGGAAATGAATCTGCATATTGTAAGCTATATTTTTGAACCGGGCGATCTGCAGCAGCCTTATTCACGATTTTATGGCAGCTGGGCTTATTTGCAAGATGATGGCTTTTACAAAATAGAGGGTAAACAGTTTGAAGAGGCTGAGCTAATAATCCCTCAAGCGGATATATCAGTCTTTGTCAGCCAGCACCGCTCCTGGTTGAATACCCAAGAGGGATTTCAAACCCATCTAGTCAATATCGAAGCCCAGCTCTCTTATCAAGTGGATGCCGATTGGCGTCTGGAATTTACCCATATAACTGCAGACAGCCCTTTAGATGGAGCCCAATTTGATTTTGGACGCTGGGTATATATTCCAGAGCAAGGATTCTATCAAAAAATGGGATCGCAAATAAATTTGCCGATACGGGCAGGAGTTACGCTCCCGCAGGAGCAGGTTCCACTCTTTATACGTATGCACAGGGATGAGCTTGCCCTTATGCCTCATTTTTTTGCGTCGGAAAGCCCCTTCTCAAGTTGCGGTTTGTCTGTAAGGCTGACGCGCTACCGCCATATTGAAATTGCCCCTGAGTGGTATGTAAAACCTGACAGGCGGCAAAAAGCCATACACCTCTATGGCGATTTTTCCTATGCTGAAGGGGAGGGGTTTTATGAATTACCGATGCCTTCCAAGATACGGGAGATTTTTGGCTGTCCCTTGGATTTGCCCCCGGGTGATATTGATGAGTTTGTAGAGTTCATCCTGCCTGAAATAAAAGAATATGTACTCAGCTTAGACACTAAACTCACAAAACCGCAGCGCCTCGAGCTGGTTGCAGAACAAATAGAAAAGAAAGACAGCGTGGGTGAAAAAGTCTACGAAGTTAAGTTTCATTACCACAGCGAGATAGGGGTTGTGTCTGCGGTAGAAGTTTGGAAGGCAGTTAAGGCCAAAAAACGCTATGCCGCAACACCTGCAGGCCTCTTTGACCTGAAGGAAGATCGTTTTAATTGGCTCCGGCATTTTGCAGCAGAGCTGGTCGACAAGAAAAAAATGAGCTTTTCGCTGACCACCCTGCAATTATTGAAGTTAAATGCATTTGATACTGTGATTGCCCCTGAAGGGGGAAGAGGACGTTCTGTTGCCAATACGCATGAGATATTAAAAGAGATCACCGAGTTTAAAGCCCCTGAGCCGCCGGATCTCACTGGATTAAAAAGCTCTTTGCGCAGCTATCAGGAGATCGGCCTGATGTGGCTTTGGTTTCTCTATCATCAAAGCCTTTCCGGCTTGCTCTGCGATGATATGGGCTTAGGCAAGACTCACCAAGCCATGGCTATCATCGCCGCTTCGCGCAACCATTTTCCTGAATTGCCTTACAAAAAACATTATTTGGTGGTCTGTCCAACTTCTGTGATTTACCATTGGGAAGAAAAACTGCAGAAATTTTTACCCGATTTAAAGATCTGCTCTTTCTTCGGTTCAAAAAGAAGCTTTTCTGATTTTAAATCTGATTATGACCTGTTGCTTACATCGTACGGTATCTGGCGTCTTGAAAGCAAGCTGCTCAGCCAAGTCTACTTTGAAATTGCTATCCTGGATGAGGTGCAGACGGCTAAAAATTACCAAAGCCAGCTTCATGCCTCGCTCCTTGCTATTCAAGCCAAAATGCGTCTTGGGCTTACAGGAACTCCCATTGAGAATCATCTCCGCGAGTTAAAATCGCTATTTGATATTGTACTGCCTTCATATATGCCAGGCGATATGGACTACCGGCGGTTTTTTGTGCGTCCCATTGAGAAAGAGCAAAACCTGAAAAGAAAAGCCATTTTGGCCAAGTTCATAAAACCCTTTATGCTGCGCCGCAAAAAAGAAGAAGTATTAAAAGATCTGCCCGAGAAAACAGAAGAGCTGTCTTATTGCCCGCTTTCAAATGAGCAGATTGAGCTCTATAATAGCATTTTGGCAGGGGAACGTCCCAAAATTATGCAAGAGATGGAAAATCACGCCAAGCCTGTGCCTTACGTGCACATATTCGCCATACTATCCTCTCTTAAGCAGGTTTGCAACCATCCAGCTGTTTATTTGAAAGACCCTGAAAACTATAAAAAATACCGCTCAGGCAAGTGGGAGCTGTTTTTGGAGTTGCTCCATGAAGTGCGCGACAGCGGCTTAAAGGTGGTCGTATTCTCACAATACTTGACTCAGCTGGATATTATCCAGGCCTATTTGAAAGAGAAAAAAATCCGCTATGCACAAATCAGAGGATCTACCGTCAATAGGGGGGAAGAAATTAAGCGCTTCCATGAAGATCCAAAGTGTGAAGTTTTCCTTGCTTCACTGCAAGCAGCGGGTCTTGGCATTGATTTAACTGCAGCTTCAGTAGTGGTCCACTACGACCGCTGGTGGAATGCCGCCCGTGAAAATCAGGCCACCGACAGGGTGCATAGGATAGGGCAGCAGCGCGGTGTACAAGTATTTAAGTTAGTAACCAAGGGCTCTTTTGAAGAGCGCATCAATGAGATGATCGAGTCTAAAGGGGCTTTGATGGAAGAAATTGTCGCTGCCGATGACCACCGCGCCCTCAAGCAGCTCGACCGCAACCAGATTCTGGAGCTCCTGAAAGACATTCAAGTCGGCAATGAAGACCCTCCTGTCATCACCGAAGAGGAAGAAGAGCAGTAAGAGGCAAAGAGACTGCAGTCTGCGCGAATATTTACTCCAGCAATATTTTATAATTGAACGCTAAGACGCAAAGCTTTAGATTGGGTTTTTATCTAGGATGCTTAAATTAATAATTAATAAAATAATGCTGAGGGGATTGCAGAGGCCTTTGTTTCTTCCGCCTCTGCCTTTCACTTTTGCCTTTCGACTTTACTTGATTTCGTCTTCGTTTTCGAAGATGTATTCTTCTTCATCGAAGTCGTCTTCCTCATCATCGTCATAAGCTTCAAAGTGCTCATGGTATTCGATTTGCGGCTCTTCTTGGGCTTCCGGAGCTAATGTTTGGGAAGGTTGGCGCTGTTCGCGTTTAAGCTCTTTGCGCTCTTTTCCGCGCAGGCGGAAAACTAGCGGTACGCCTGTAAAGGCAAACTCTTCGCGGAATTGGTTGATCAGGTACTTTTTGTAGGCCTCAATCATAAGGTGAGGGTAGTTAATGAACATGACAAATTCAGGCGGCTCTGTGCTGACTTGGGCCATGTAATAAATGCGCAGGCGCTTGCCCATAATCATTGGCGGGTGGTTGCGCTGCATGGCGGCTTGCAGGAATTTGTTCAGCTGGTGGGTGGTGATGCGTGTTTTTGCAGCAATGTCTACTTCTATAATAGCATCAAAAACCTTTTCGAGGTTTCTGCCAGTCTTTGCCGAGGTAAATATCTTGGGGCAATAGGCCAAAAAAGGAACTTCTTCCTGAATGCTTTGCAGACAGTGTTCCATGCGGAAGCCATGCACCAGGTCCCACTTGTTGAAAAGGATTACGCAGCCTTTGCCAGCTTCCTGGATCATGTTGGCGATTTTCTTCTCTTGGGTTGTCATTCCCTGCTGCGCGTCCAAAATCAGGACGCACACATCTGCCCGTTCAATAGCCCGCTGGGAGCGGATAGCGGCAAATTTGTCGACAGCCTCGTGTTCCGCCTGTTTTTTTCTAATGCCGGCAGTGTCGATCAGGGTGAATTGTGTGCCTTTGCGTTCGCAGATTATGTCTACGCTATCGCGGGTTGTTCCCGGGATAGGGCTTACAATGCAGCGTTCCTCGTTGAGCACATAGTTTACAAATGAGGATTTGCCTACATTGGGCCTTCCTACTATAGCCACTTTAATATCGGCTGTGGTTTCGATCTCTTCGATGAGAGACTTGTCAAAAGTTGCCAGGGCTTCTTCTAATAATTCGGCTATGTGCCAGCCTTGCGCGGCCGATACAGCTACAATTTTTGAAATGCCGAGCGCGCGGAATTGATGGCTATACCCTTCCTGCTGCTGGTCATCGACTTTGTTGACAGCCAGGCATACAGGCTTTTTGGTACGCAGTAAGATTTTGGCAATTTGCTGGTCGAGATCAGTAATGCCCACTTGGGAATCAACCACCATAATGAGACTGTCAGCCTCTTCAATGGCAATTTCTGCTTGCCGCTTGATTTCTTTGTTAAAGGCTGCTTGAGATTTTGGGTTAATGCCTCCGGTGTCAATGGCCTGAAAGTGAAACCCGAAAAATTCTGCATCAGAATAAATGCGGTCGCGTGTAACTCCTTCAGCTTCATCTACTATTGCAAGTCTTCTATCACAAATCCTATTAAATAATGCCGATTTACCCACATTAGGACGCCCGACGATGGCTACTTTGACTTTTTTTCCCATAGTTCCTCAAATTTTGCAATTATTATACCTTTAGTTTATATAAAGATAAACTAAAACAGAGGGTAAATCATTAAGCCGTTGGCAGTGAAACCATGTTAAATAGCTGTGTAACCCCTTTCTCTTCCAAAAGCGATTGGGCTGTACCAGAAGATGGCTTTAAACAGTCTTTTCAGCTTGCCCAAATCAAACTCAATCGCTACGGCTATTTAATTGCCATTGTAGAAAAAGTTTTGCGGGAAAAAAGCTTTCCTTCAATTTCCGACGAGCAATTGCTGCTTAAATTGCACAAGTACTTCTGGTGTAAAATAATCTGTAAACGGGGAAGAATTACAGGGCAAATGAGCAAAACGCCTGCAGTATTTTACCAGTACTTCTTTGAGTTTCCCAAAAGGCTAAAAATCTATAAGGAGTTTGCCAAAGTCTCATTGCAAATGTTTAATAGGAAAATGCCGCCTAATCCGGATGCCTTGGCAATACATGCTTATTTTCAAAAAAAAATTCGCAAGCACGAGGGTATCCTGCATGAGTACCGCAACATAATGAGCCCGTATTATCTTCCCCGGCCTCTTCCTGCACAGTTAGCTACAGTACGGGAGCAGCTTCCGCTGCCCGATAAATTGCCTTATCAAAAACAAAAAATAGCTGCTTTAGAAAGTCAAATTCAAACCTTGACGCTGCAGAAGGCTATTTTCGATATGATGGAAGATGGGGAAAGCCTTGCTCCTTTAGAGCATGCCATTGCGTTTTTAACAGCAAAACTTAAAAAGAGTAAACAAAGGGAAATACCCGGTACTACCGAATGGAGTTTTCGCAGGTTGCCTCTCGATGCCTTTAATGCCTTGTATTATTCCGCTGATGCAATGAATAAGTTAGGCCGAGTGTATGAGTCTGTAGAAAGTTTGCTCAATTCTCCGTTTCTTGCTTTTGAAGCTAAAGGCATTTTGGAAACAATTCAAGTTGGATTGCAAACTTCCTACATCAAAAAATTAAAAATTTATAATTATGTGATTAACTTTTGGCCAAGCTTTGAAAATAAAACAACCCTCTCTTATTTATCCTGCTCCAATGCAGGAAAAATATGGGCCAATGGTTATAGGCATATTCCTCCTGAAGCCTTGCGTGGATCAGGAGCGGCTGTAGCCATTTACGATATTGGATATGTGATTGCGCATAAGAGCCTAAAGGCAGCTATGCCTAAAAATACACTAAAACCGCTGGAAAGCAGGAGTGCTAAAGGAAATCATGCTACTGCAGTTGCTTCATTGATTGCCGGCTTGCCCAATAGGGCTAGAAATTTTCTGGGGGGGCTTGCCCTGCAAGCTCAAGTCGTTTCAATTGATGTTTTGGAAAACATTTCTTCTTCATTTAAACCTAGCATTATTAATATAAGCCTCACGTTTAATACGTCTGAGGATTTACCTGCTGGCGTCCCAATAGAATATAATTCTTGGGAGAGCAAGATAGAGGAAATGTTGCAAAGTTCACCCTATGGAAAGCTTTTAGTGTTTGCTTTGGGGAATGGAATAGGAGTGCCTCCAGCAGGAGTGGATATTTCAAAAAATTCCGCCTACAAATTTGCGTTTTTGCAAAATGCAAGCATAAAATCCTATAGCATTATTGTAGGAAATCTGGAAAAGGTGGCCAGCGACCATACCGTATTTCTTCACCCTTCCAGCAATCAGCCTGGGAATTTTGGAGAATCAGCCCTTTGTTGTTTGGGTTCTCATCTGACTATTGCCAGCAATCATGCAGATTATGCTACGGCATCGGGTACTTCTCTATCTGCGCCCCTTGTCTCCGCAGCCGCTGCAATTTTGGAAGGCATAGGCCTTAAGCCTTTGCAAATCAAAGATTGCCTACTCGAAGGAGCTAGCCCGATTGTGATTGTTAATGGCAAAGCCAGGCTGATCGAACGTCAAGAGTTATGCCATTTTCCTAAAAATATTGTGGCAGCTTCGCGGCGCGTGTTTGGCTGCGGTTTATTGAATATAGAAGGCGCGCTTGAGGCCGCTTATGAAAAATATCCGAATGCGATGACAAAATTTTATGCAGCGCAATTACAGTCTAAACTTCGATAATAGCTGAATTGTCTTCCAAATAACTCATTTGAAAGACCATAATTGCAGCGGAGTATATTCGCTCCCTCATGATTATTTTATTATGCAAAAATACGATGATATCTCTCTTGAGCCGTTAAAAAACGATCTCAAAGGGTATTCTATTAGCAGTTTAAAGGGTGATTTAATCGCCGGCTTAGCGGTGGCGCTTGTTTCCATTCCGCAAGGAATGGCTTATGCCCTTGTAGCCGGATTGCCATTGTCATGCGGCTTATTTGCCGCAATTTTTGCTACCATAATGGGGGCTCTTTCCGGTTCTTCGCGTAGTCTAGTGGTGGGGCCAAACAATGCTATTGCTATCCTGGTTCAATATGGCACTGCTGAAATCATCCAAAAGTATTACCGGGACATCAGCCCGGTAGATAGGGAGTTTTTAGCCATCCAAATTGTCGCCCAGCTCTCTTTTATTGTGGGTGCCCTGCAAGTATTGGCGGGTTTTTTCAAGTTGGGGCGCTTGACGCAATTTGTCAGCCATTCAGTAGTGGCGGGATATTTGGCAGGTACAGCTTTAGCTTTAGCTGTAAGCCAGCTGTTTGTCTTTTTTGGCATACCGATGATCGAAAACCTGGATTCACTTTACGATCGCACGCTTTTCATTATTTCCCATTTGCACTTAATCCATTGGCCAACGGCGCTTATTGGGCTCGGCAGCTTGCTTTTGCTGGTATTATTGCGCAAGACAATTCCCCGTATGCCTAACGCTGTCATCATGTTGATCATTGCCGGCCTGGCCGTCCATTTACTTGGCCTCTCCAGTTACTCAGAATCAGGGATACTGAACTACGTAACAAAAAATGAGGTTGGCCATGTGACTTTGGTGGGGGATGCTGGAGAAATGCCGGGAATTTTTCCCAAATTCCGCTTCCCTTTCTTCAGCAGCACCATATTAAACCAAATGCTGCCCATTGCTTTTGCGATCGCCTTATTAGGCATTTTAGAAACCACATCGGTTGCCAAGTCAATGGCTGCGGTTACAGGCCAAAGGCTGTCGGTGAACCAGGAGATTTTTGGTTTAGGGCTGGGCAATCTGGCCTCCTCGATTGTTTCCGGCTTGCCTTGCGCCGGAAGCCCCTCGCGCAGTACACTGTTATTGGAAACGGGCGGCAAGACCCGTTTAGCAGCTATTTTTAGCGGCATGTATGTAGCGATAGCCGTCATTTTGCTCGGCTATTTTGTATTGCGGACGCCGTTGCCTTCCTTGGCTGCTATTCTGCTAGTAATTTCAGCAAATATCATCAATGCCAAACAATTTTTTCTATGCCTTAAAGCCACCCGCTCAGATGCTTTTGTGCTGATAGCTACTTTTGTTTCGTGCTTGTTCTTCAGTTTAGACGTGGCCTTTTACATCGGCATTATTATTTCAATTTCTCTTTATTTAAAAAAAGCAGCCGTGCCGCATCTGGTGGAGTGCACCTATGACTCTTCAGGCAAGCTGGCTATTATCAGTCAGACAGAGCGCAAAGAGCATAAGGCCATTCGGGTAATTAATGTTCACGGCGAGCTGTTTTTTGGGGCGGCTGACCTCTTCCAAACTATGTTGAAATCGTTTGCTGAAGATGACCAAAGCACTAAAATAATCATTTTGCGTCTAAAAAATGCGCGAGACCTTGATGCCACTGCTTGTTTGGCCCTAAAGCAGCTAAATGATTACTTGCGCGGTTCCGGCCGCTTCTTATTAGCCTGCGGTCTTACTATGCAAAGCTGGCGGGTCATGTGCAACTCCGGTATCGTGGCAGAGATCGGCAAGAACAATCTCTTTATCTTAGACGATACATACCCCAATTACTCCCTGCAAAAAGCCCTCCTGCGCGCTAAAGAGCTCCTCAAACAAGAGGAAAGACAAGCGGTCGGGCAAATTGAGACCACCGAAGAGACGATTTCATAATCAAGCGTTTAAAGGGACAATAGACCTTAACGACACCATAGACATTAGGGACAATCGCAAAAAAAATTGATTAATGTCAAAGAAAACTAATTAAGAGTCTGGCGCTTAGTCTATTAAGTCTTTTTAAGAGCCTAAGTTAAGGCTTTAATTTTTTGCCTTTCAAGGAACGGGGTCTATTTTCATGGTGCCCTGGCGGGTTTCCATAGTGGGGTAAATCCACTCCTCATCATTTTCGCGCATCAGGCGGTCGCAGCCTAAAATCCAACCCCAGTAAAAACCGTAGCGGCGCATGGCTTCGCGGGTATATTGGGAACTGCTGGGTTTAAAATGGCTTCTGGGGCCATCAGCCGGCGAAATGACTTCCTGGTGGAAACGGATGCAGGTCTCGCCAAAGCTAGCGAAAGGGGATTCTTCAATTACAGCCGGGCATGCGCGCGGCGCCGGTTTCCAATAGACCAGGCAAGCATCTTTGCCCCAGGGATCTGCCAGCAAAACAGCTGGGGTAAGAACAATATAGATTAAAAGGCGCATTCAAACATCAATATGGGGAAAAGTTTATACTGGATCATGGCTTCTTTGGCATATTGGTTATAGAGGCTTTCATTGTATTCTTTGGCTGCCAAGCCTGCACCATTAATTCCGCCCATATACCAACCCCACTCTAAGCTAGCTGTAATCAAGCCGGCTGCTATATAGCCATGATGGAAAAATTCATAGCTAGCCCAGCTAAAAAGGGCATTGATGATCAGTGAGGTCAGAGCGGCCTGTTTTTGCCCTGCATAGTAATAACCGGCTCCAGGCAAGAGGGCATTTAGGGTTTGCGCTTTTCGGACTGATAGGGCATCGCGATGGTAGTCTTCGAGCCAGCCGGAAACTTCGCAGCTATTGCGATGGTTGGCTGCGAGGAACTCCACCTCGCCCAGGTTGCCTTCTAAAATCGCAGTTTCGAGCACGAGGTCTTCTTTGGCTTCCGGCTCATGCTTTTCAATGTAATTCAAAATGGAGTCAGCTTTCTCATATTGTTCAAGTTGACTGTAGCAATCATACATCATCAAAGTCATTTCGCGGTAAGCAGGAAAGCATGGCGGTAAAGCCGCCAGTGTGTTTTCTTCAAATACCGCCACAGCTTCTTCTAAACGTCCGCCTAAGTAGTAGGCGAACATGATGTCGTAAAGGATTTGATTGCGCCTGTCTGTTTCCCTTTTAGGAATTAAAAGAAAGGCCCGTTTAAAGCAGGTGATGGCGCGGTATAAATCCGCTTCTTTGGCAAACTCTTCGCCCATCATGAGTTCTTTGCCCCAATCGCTTTGTTTTTCACGAGGGGTTAAGTCAGGAAAGCAGCCGGGCAATTTTTGAATTAAAGATTCGCTTGGGCAGTAAGTGATGCACGGCTCTATTATGCAGGATTTAGGGTGGCAGCTGCCCAGTAAAAGGAGCATGCAGGCAAATAGCACAGTTGAGGAAGAAGTTCTGGTCAGGTTCATTCGACTGCTCTATATGCCTGTAGGTGTATTCCTACCAACGTTGGTATTCCGGATCGAAGTTAGGTTTTACGTTCATCCAATCAAGGGCCTCATCCACTTCACGCTGCCAACGCTTCGGCACAAGGTTCTTTTCCTTGAAAATATCTTGCTGGCGTTTGGTCAAGTGGTTGATGTCGCAAGGAGTGTTAATGATATGCGGATTGATGAAGATCATTAGGTTGCGCTTTTCATCCTGATGTTTTTTCTGGCTGAAGAAAGCGCCAAGCAGGGGAGCCCCGCCAAGGCACGGTACCTGGTTGCGTACGTAAGTGTCTTGGTCCTGGATCATGCCGCTGATAATCACAAAGTAGTTATCAGGAACATGCACGCGGGTAGTAGTCTTGGCTTTTCTGGTTGTCGGGCTGAGGGTCGTGCTTGAAGCTGTAGTTGAAACAGCGGTACCGGTGCTGCTGCCGGTTGAACCGGAAGCGCCGCCGCCTGCTAGCTGGCTGCCATTGACTTCACTTGTCAATTCTTGCTGGATATCCATGGTGATGATATTGCCGCAAGTAATAAACGGCGTGATTTTTAAGGTAGAGCCGACGTCGCGATATTCAACGTTGCTTGTTAGGATGGTGCCCAAGTTGTTGGCTATCGATTGGGTTTGAAACTGCGTGTTCAAACCGACGAATAGTTCAGCTGTTGTGTTCTCTTCAACAATAATTTTAGGGTTCATGATCACATTTACTCTGGTGTCAGAGTGCAGGGCTGTGATTAGGGCGCCCAGGTTTCCATAGGAAATACCATTGTGAATAATATTTAGGCCGATAACGCCTAAGCTAAAAGTACCGCCTTGCAATAAGCCGTTAGTGGCTACGCCTGTTGAAGTAGTTACCGGCGCTAATGGGTTTACAACATTGCCAGGTGTAACGTTAGACAAAATGTTAGGCAGGGGAGATCCTGTTGAGAGGAAGCCTTCCGCACCCGCGCTGCTTGGGTTGCTAAAGCTAGTGGCCCAATCCACACCGTAGTTTAAGGAGTCTGAGACGGTGGTGTCTAAAATGAGCATTTCGATAAATACTTGGCGTACAGGAACGTCAATCTGCTCTATGATTCTGCGTGCAGCTTCAATCGACTCTACTGTACCGCTGACAACGATAGAGTTAGAATCTTCCAGCCACTGGGCATTATACAGAGTAGCGATCAGGGTGTCATTTCTTAAGTTGGTGCGGCGTAAATCAGAGCCTTGCAAGCTTTCTGCAACTTTAATCATGCCGTCCAATACATGGTCTCCCGGGCGATAGCATAGCGGGTAGATGTAATACTTAATCCTTTCGTAAGCACTTCTGGAACGCAGCCTTGCACGGGCAAGGGCCTCGGCCCCGCCTTGGCGAATAATGGACTGCCTTAAGGCTTCGGCTTCTGCACGCTCTTCCGGAGAAAGGTACTCGGCGCTTTCCTCCAGGCCAAGTTCCTCATATAAGGCTTGATCTTCCGGCGGCAGGGAGGTGTTGGCATTAGATGTATAAAAATCGATAGCGTTTTCGTTGGCATACTCCGGGGCTTCCCTTGCGATATCGATTTCAGAGAGGATATCGATAGCTTTTTGGACGATAGGTTGAGAGGAAACAACAAATATGCTATTAGTACCGGCATCTGGAATGATGACCAGCACCTTGCCTTGCGCGATCGGCGTGAGAATTTGTCCCACAATATTTACAGCTGTATGCAGAGAGGTGTTTGTTAAAATATACTGCCCGATCTCCAGTCCCATTTGCTGGGAGTCCAGGTCGCGGATCAAATCGGCTATCCTGTCTACGTTGCTTGCGAGATCTGTAACGACCAAACTGCCCATCTCAGGCATAGCAGAAAGCAGCGCCAAGCTTGAGAGCAATGGCCTGACCACCTCCGCCATTTTTGCTGGAGAGGTGTTAGAGAGCCTAAAGACTCTTGTCACCAGATCCGCATCTCTTGGGCGTGTGTCGCCTGTTTGGAGTACAGGAGGGTTATTCACTGAAGGATTGCTATGGATAATTAGGTTATTATCAATCTCCATGAGGGAAAGGCCATGGATTCTTAGCTCTTGCAGCAGGGCAGTCATAATATTGCTGATGGTAGTCAGCTCATTGGACACGATTGTAACATTGAAGCCCAGGTCTTCTTCATTAAAAATAAAGTTCTTTTTGGTGATGCTGCTGATGAAGTTAAGGAATTCGATAATGCTGATATTGTTAAAGCGGATTAAATACGCTTCTTCCTGGTTTGGCACGGCAGGAGTTTCAAAGTTTTGCGCCGGCATTTGGAGCGTTTCCGGTGAAGTGTCGGGTGTTATAATTGTCGGATAAGATTGTGTTGAAGGCGGTGTCGGGATAACTGGCACTGCTGGCTGGGCTGCCGGCTGGGCAGCAGGCGCAGCAACGGGAGCTGTTGGCTGGGTTTGGCTAGGGGGAGGAGTTAAGCTTCTAATTGCAGGCTGAGTAGCCGGTGCAGCAGGAGTTTGGATGCTTGGCAATTCAGTTGGCTCAGGCTGTTCCGGGAATGCC
This sequence comes from Verrucomicrobiota bacterium, assembly GCA_023428915.1. Taxonomy (GTDB): domain Bacteria; phylum Chlamydiota; class Chlamydiia; order Chlamydiales; family JAEYWL01; genus JAEYWL01. Next base: position 18,498 of record JAEYWL010000009.1, on the reverse strand, counting down.
TGTTGTGTGTCAGCAGGGCTTTGATTTTGCGTATCAGGCTTTTCGTTTAACAGGTCAGCTTCAGCATCATTGACATCTTGTACAGAGGGGCCATCTTGAATAGGGGCTGGTGTTTGCAAGATTGACGGTGTGTAGTCTTGCTGGGGTGTTTGAGGTGTATCGGCTGAAGTGTCGTCTAAGTATAGATTAGGATTAGCCGGTGGAAGTGCAGTTTCTGAGGGGAGTTGGCTTTCTGCCCTGTTTGAAGGCATTGCCGGAGCCGGTGCTTGTTGAGGGGCCCTTTGCAATTTTGGAACAGTGCGGCCTGGTTCCACAACAGGTTTTGCGGGAGCTGTATTTAATAGGGCATCTACTGCCGATTGGTCAGGGGTGGCAACTGGTACAAAATCTTGCATGTCGGCGGCGGCAATTAACCCTTCCTGATGCGGGGCAGTGGAATGTGCCGGCTGCACAGAATCGCTGATTGTTATTTGTGTTTGAGCAATGGCCTCCGGGCGTTTTATAGACTCTGCAGTAACTAATGTCCTTTCGATTTCCGGATAGGTTAATTGAGGTGCAGTTTTTTCAGTTTCTGCTTCAGCCGCTAGCTGCGGGCTTTCGTTGGGTACATTAAAGGCTGTGATGAGGTAGTTGTCAGTTTCATCCGATGAGGCAAAGTAAGTCTGTTCTTTGTAGGAATCTATATATTCATCGACTGGCAATGGCAGGGTATTGTCAAAGACAATAGAGTAATTCTCAGGAGGGATAATCAAGTCATATTTTGCAAAGCTGATATTGTCTAGTGAATGATTAATGGGGATAGACCTTAAATCTGTAGAAAAAATCGAATTGCCTTTAAGCGAAACATCCTTGGTGCGGGAAAATAGTTTACTGTTTCTGATTTGCAGATCGATTAAATTTGTTTGTGAAATGCATAGCAGAGCTAGAGGGACACCGACTGCCACTCCGAGTTTACCGAGAAGATTTTTGGATGTAATTCGCATCATGGGCTTTATAGTACTGTGAGGATCATAATTATATAATTAAGAATCTTGTTCTGGTTTATGAAAACGTTTCGTTATTTTGTTCATTTTGCTACTGATTAAGCACTAATTTATTACAAACTAACTCATTATTTTCCACACAAAAATAAACTATAGAGGGATAAAAAATGGATTCTTTATTCATGCCGCAGCATGCTGATTAACACAAACGATTGCTCTTCTACCTGACGGCTGGCGACTGCTTTGATTTTTCTTAAAATAATCTCTAATTGTTTTTGCGGAGGAAGAAAAAGATTGTCGATGAGCGCGTGCTTAAAAAATTCTTGTGTAAATTCTTTTTCATGGGATTGTTCAATGGCAAAAGCGGGAATATTATTAAATTGCAATTGATCTCCAACATACCATGGAAGGATAAGTTCATTAAATGCGGCAGATTGATCAATGCCCAGGGGGGGATTTTCACAGGGTACATTTCGCGGCATATTTGTTCCTGCCGGCACAACCCACAAGTTGCCATTGCCGCAGCTAATAAATTGGATGCTGTTGCTTTTAGTATTGAAAATCACAAAAGAAAAAGAAAACACTTGGTCAAGCGGATCGCGGATGACAGTTTCGTTTAAAATCACTGCGAGATCTTTTGGATGCCTGGACATTTTTAATGCCATGCGCAATAGCCCGCGGAAATTTGCGATATACATCACAGCCTCAGGTCCATTAAGAGGACTCTCGGCAAAGGCGAAGCCATAGCAATCTTCTGAGAATTCAAAAAAATCATAATAATAGTTCGCGAAGTGATTGCCCCTGTAGTTGACAGCTCCAAACTCTACTTTGGGCCACTTTGGCGCGGATTGAGGGATAAGATTATTATGGGCAGCATGGATGGTTTCTATTACCTCGCTGATTTGATCTCCGGTTTTGCGCTCTTTACTTACCATAGTTGAATTGAGATAGCTGGAGACGTCAGCAATAAAATCGACAATATCTTGATAGCGATCGTCAGGAACTGGTTGCAAGGCCTTAGTCAAAATTTTTTGCATGCCTTTAGGCATTAGCGATAAATGGATGTGTCCATGGCTCAATTTTCCCAGGATTAATTCGTAAGTAATAATACCTAAGGAGTAAATATCGGAAGGATACGATACAGCTTCCGGATTTTCCCTTTGCTCGGGGCTCATGTAAATGGGGGTGCCTATGATTTTTGAGCGATTTGGAATAGTTATAGAGGCTGTTTCACTAAGTACTTGAGCAATTCCAAAATCGATGACCTTAATTTCCCCGGCATCAGTTAAAAGGATATTTTCAAGCTTAAGGTCCCGATGGATGACTCCATGCGTATGTAAATGGCAAAGTGCATAAGAGATTTCTAAAACAATTTCCAGGGATCGTTTCAAAGAAAGCGGGTTGTGTTGGATATATTGTCTCAGCGATATGCCATGGATAAACTCCATGGCAATATATAACCCTTCTTCCCAATTGCCTTGGCCATATAGCTTGACGATATTGGGGTGATCGGCTAACGCAATGATTTCAGCTTCATTTAAAAAACGCTCGACGACCTCTGGATTGGAGAGGAATTTCGGCAATAGCACTTTAATGGTAACAGGTTCTTTAGTTTCTGGATGGGTTGCCAGATAAACTTGACTCATTCCGCCTGTTTCTAACAGGCTTTCAATTTTATAGGGCCCAATTTTTTCAGGTATGGGAATTGAGGGCAGGGCAATCTTAGTTTCCGATGTTTCGTGAAGTGTTGTACGTTTATGAAATTCGGGTTCACTCATCAGCCGACCCATCCTTTAACCTACATTAACCTAAATCGAGTATCCTTACCCCTAATACCTCGCCCACTTTTAACAGTTCACCTTTTCCAATAATTTTGCCATTGATGACGAGATTTACTCCATCCTCAGGCTTGATGTTAAGCTCCAAAACATTGCCAGGTTGAAGCTCAAGCAGCTTTTTTATTGGAATGGTTATTCGTCCTGCTTCGACTATTAAATTGAGGGGGACTTCGCCGGCAGAAAACTGCTTTGGTTCTTGTTCATGACCGGCTGCTGCTGAGGCAGCGGTTTGGGGTGAAAGTTGTTGCGCAGGTTGTTCGGGTTTGCTCAAAGGTGTGGTGTCTTCATAAATTTGCTCTTCTTGTGTAAGCTCTTCATTTTCATCAAAATCTTCATCAAAATTAAAATCCTCATCATGAAAATCGAAGTCGCTATCTTCACTATGCGTCTCTTCATCATGCACTTCTTCTTCGTGATCTTCCGGATGTTTTTCCATAGCAGTGGGGGCCTCTTGGTACAAAGGAAATTCTAAAATTCTTAACTCGTGTTGTTTAAACCTTGCCCTGAACAAAGGATGTCCATGAATAGAAAGGATGACACGGCCTTTTTGTTCGATTGGATCCATGGTGCATGTATCCAAAACGATAAAATCACCAAGCTGCAATGAGGACAGCTCTTCATAAGTCAGGGAAGTTTTTCCTGCCTCAAGCGCTACAGGAAGGGCTAAATGTTCGGCGATTTTTTCATCCAGGGGGCTTGTCGTTTGTCTTTCAGCAAATAATTCGCACCAGGATTGGTGGAATACTTGAGGAATCACTAATCTGCCAAAAAACTCAGCCCCTTCAATAGCGATGACAAAGTCCCTGCATAGGGAAAGGGTATTGGGAAGTTCTGCTTGATCGGTTAAATGGGGTAGAATGGAGCGGTCGGGGACTACAGCGTTAAATGCTGAAAGAGCCTCTAGAGCAATAAATTTATAAAATCCGTTTTCAAACTCTTGATCTGCAAATAGCTCTTCTTTTCTTTTCAACACCTTTGCCATGAGCTGCGCAACATCCTGGTGGGCGAACAGCCAAGTAAGTTCTCCAGCCAAAGGGGAGACGCTAATGCTTAAAGGGATAACCGGAGCTGCCAAGCCTTCTGTGAGCTGTTCAGCGTTTACCCAACGGGTGCTTAAGCAGCGTATTTGACAGTCTTTCAGTTCAAGATTTTTGGCAAGGGCATCGGCAAATTTGTCATAAGGAAAGGGTAAAGGGTGGCCCAATAAGGGCGTTTTATCAGCGGCAAAAACTGCAGGATCGAGTTGTTTTAGCCATTCATAGGGAATAGTAAGAGTTTCTGCCACTTGTATATCACCTTGCAATTAAAAATCCTATCATAGCACGAAATCCATGTTTACTGCTATCCCTCTTCTTCCTGTTGCTGTTTTTGACGTTGACTGCCGCCGCCGGTATTTCCTTCTTTATTTTCTTGTTCCCTTGGATTGCTTTCGGAAGAAGAAGAAGCTATCGGATTTTCAGGACTTTGTGAAACGGTCAAAATGTGCACAAGGTAGCCTCTTTCTTGCAAAGTTTGCATGAGGGTGCTTTGTGCATGGGAGTTATCCAGCATGGATTTAGCTTCAGGCAATAAGTTAGTAAAAGAGATATTAAACTCCTTGCTGGCATGGTCAAAAGCTGTAACTTTTAATACTGCGCCTTCAAAATGGGGGAGATTTTTTAAAGTAATCACCGTATCGGTTTGGCCATTGGAGCTTAAGGTATACACCTTGTCGACGATCTGATTAACGATTTCATGAATCTGTTTAATCATTTCAGCTTGGCGTACCGGAGCCGCAGCTTCTAAGCTGGCGACGCCTGCAGTTTGGGCTTGCAAATACACATGCCCCATGGGCAATTGTCCTGCACTGACAGGAGTAATCTCTTCTGCCAGCTCTTTGGTTTCATCAACTTTTGCTCTGCGCAAATTCGCTTTTGGATCATCATCTTCTTTTGCGGCATAATAGCCAACACCCCTAGTTGCTGCTGCTTTATGGGGCTGCAGCTCTTCTGCAACCGTATCTTCAATAACAGAATCTTCCATAGGGTCTTCACCCTGGAATTTCAGTTTGCCAGGTTTGCCTTCTTCGGGATCTCCGGCTAAGGCGCCTAAGCCTTTGCGTTCTTTAGTTTGGTTAGAAGCGATACGGCTAAATAAACTGTTTGGCGACTCTACCTCTGAGCCTTTACCCGCACCCGCGCCGATGGCCATCTCTTCTTGCCCTTCTTTGGAAGCCTTTTCCTCTATTAATGCCTTAAAATCTTTTTTAAGATTTTGCGGCTGCAGTTTTTTGGCTTCTTCCTCTTCAAGAGAGGCTTGTTCCCGACGATTTCTTACTGGGGAAGTTGAATTAGTATTCATACTTGTTCTCCTTCTGGAGGATAAAATTTAAATGTTTATGCGGAGCTTCTCTCACGCATTAGGTAAATTACTGTGCCCACTTCATCCATTTCGCGCTCTTCAATGATTTCCATCTCTTTCTGAATTTCCCTTAGCCAATCTTTCTTGTGCATTTCCAGCTTATCGACTTCCAGCTTTTTATTTTTCAACTCTTCGCGAGCGGCATCGACGTTTTTTTGTGCATTTTCTACTTGGACTTTCTGGTCGGTTACTTTTTTTTCCTCTACTTTTAATTTTTCTTGCACCACCTTTAAATAAGCCTTCATTTGCTGGATCTTTGGAACAGTGGTCCCGCGGTCAAGTTCAAGACGTAGTTGAGTAAGTTTGTCTTTCTGATGCTGCAAGACTTTATCCCGTTCTGCCTCGCGCTGTCTGAGTTTTTCTTTTTCCTGCTCTAAAAGCTCCAGTTTTTGCCTTAAAACCTTTTCGGCTTCTTCCACACGCTTCTGTTTTACTTGCAGGACCTGATGGAGCGGGTAAGAGATTTTCATACGCCATTACCTATTTAAAGAGCGCTTTCAGTAGTTGCAATGTCTCTTGCGCAGAACATTTTTCCTCAACACCCTGCTTTAAAAACTTATTTACTTTTTCAACATAATCTATAGCAAAGTCCGCCATCTTATCCGATCCGCGTTTATATTCGCCAATCTTGATAAGCAGCTCGTTTTTCTTATAGTTAGCCAATACCTCTTTTAATTTACCCACCAGTTGAAGGTGTTCCTTTGGCACTATCGACGGCATAACCCTGCTGGCTGAGGAGAGCACATCAATTGCCGGATAATGGTACTGCCTGGCAAGGTCGGCGGAGAGGATGATGTGTCCATCTAAAATGGACCTGGTCTCATCCGCTACCGGTTCATTCATGTCATCGCCCGCAACTAGAATGGTGAAAAACGCGGTGATCGAACCTTTGTCAGAGTTTCCTGCCCGCTCTAGTAGTTTTGGCAGAGTGGAGAATACCGAAGGGGTATAACCTGCTCGTGCCGGAGGCTCTCCGGCTGCCAAGCCAACTTCCCTGAGGGCTCTGGCAAAACGGGTTACAGAATCCATCATCAGGATGACTGATTTCCCCTGATCGCGGAAGTATTCTGCAATCGCCATGCCTACATACGCGGCATTGATTCTTAATTGCGAGGCTTGATCAGAAGTTGAGACAATTAATACCGATCGTTTAAGCCCCTCCGGCCCCAAGTCTTTTTCTATAAAATCCCGTACTTCCCGTCCGCGTTCCCCAATGAGGCTGATTACGTTGACATCTGCCACAGCATTGCGGGCAATCATGCCTAGGAGTGTCGACTTGCCGCCGCCGGCAGCGGCAAAAATTCCCACACGCTGGCCTACGCCTGTTGTGAGCACACCGTCTATGGCCCGTACACCTACTGAAATGGGTTCAGTCACGCGGTTTCTTTTTAGCGGATCCGGCGGATGCCGCAGCACTGGTGCGTACTCGTCTGCCTCTAAGGGTCCTTGCGTATCTTCATCGAGCGGCTCGCCTAAGCCATTTAAGACTCGGCCAAGCAAAGCCGGGCCCACTTTTATGTGCAAAGGTAAATTCGTAGCTATAACTTCTGAGGAAGGACCGACCCCTGTCATTTCTCCTAAAGGAGATAAATACACCTCATCTCTTGTGAAGCCCACTACCTCAGTCCTTAATGGCTCGCCTTCGCGCTTCACCAGGCAGACTTCCCCGATTTTTACATTGGGTACAATTGCCTTGATGAGCATGCCGACAATTTCAGTGATGCGGCCATTAACCTCTGTAAGTTCTAGCTGCTCTAATCCGCCGATTAGTTTGTCTAGTTCTTCTTCCAAAGCCATCTCGTATTGCCTATACCTGTACGTTCATAATTGTTTTTGTAGCTTCTAATGCTTTACTCAACAAGCTAATGAATAATTCCAATTCCTGCTGCACGACAGAGATTTTTAATTGGATGGAAAGCATGTCAGCCGGGGATAGTTTTCTGCCTGAGGCAGCAGCACCCTCTAAATAGGAACCCATTGAAGCTAAATTAGTCTGCGCATTAGTCAGCATGCCGATAAAGCGATTAATAGGAGTGTTGAGATTGGTAATTTCCCCTGGAGGGGTATATTCTACACCAACTTTAGAGAGGGCGATTTTTAAATTATCATCGACGTGGGTCAGCTTGTTGCGCATTAATCTTTGAACTGGAGCGCTAAGCTGCACTTCAGAGCGTGCCAAAGTCTCTTTAGCTTTTTCAACAGTTTGCAGAGTACTTTGCGTTTGCGCAAACAGTTTCGCCTGATCAGGAGCTTGCGGATTGGTACCGCCGCTGCTATTAATGCTGGCTACATGTTCGATTACGCTAGGTTTGCCAGCTGTTTCTTGTTGAGCTACAGGAGTCGGGATCGGTTTTTGTTCTAATATTTCATTAAAACGAGCAGGATCTGGTTCATTTGCAGCTTCTTGAATAGGGCTACTGCCGCTTGCCTGGCTTTTTCGGGTTACCGCCGAAATTTTTTCTATTTTTTCTTCAGCCATGACAACACCTTTATAGTTGTTTTTGAGATAAACTCAAAAAAATTAATAGTTATAATAATATAACTAATATATTATCCTTTATTTTTAATAATTTGTCGCCTTTTTATTTGCGAACTTGAAGATTCTATTTAAAAGTTCTCTTGGTCTTTCCTCAGGTAGGGTTTTTTCATCTTTGAAAGATCTTTTTCAGACCATTCAAGAGAGATATTGCATAAATTGATAATTGTCTGCTCCTCTGTCTTTTCTAAAACAGACCGTATAAGCTCCTCGCCTTTTTCACGTTTGGCTTTTACTAATAAATAGCAAATGCCAAGAAATGTCTGGGCTAAAAGATTCTCAGGCTCTTTTTGAAGAATTTCCTGAAATATTTTAGCTGCATCTTTAACCTCCAGCTTATTTAAAGCAATATAACCCAGCCCGATATCCGGTGCCGAGCTTTCAGGGTTCAGTATCTGTGCTGCCTGAAAAATTCTCCTTGAGCTAGTTTCATCCAATTGCTTTACTGCTATAAAGCCGCTCTCAATCAATAGAGCGAAGTCTTCTTTAAATTCCTCTAATAATTGCTGTTCTGCCATCTGCATATCCTTGTTAGATCTATGGTTAAACCCAATACTTCATTTGCTGCTTATAATCATTCATGATCTTATGGAACAGATCAATAGCAATTTTGTGTAAGAACCTATTAACTTTCCCAAGATAATAACGGGCACTGAGAGAGACTAAGAGAAACTCTCAGTACCCACTCTTTATAGATCTTAAGGAATATCCAAAAGAAGCTATAAAGATAATCAATAGGGATATTATTATCCTTTTATGTTCCTGGCCATATCCATGATAACAGTATTCGCAGAGCTCACAACAGAAGTTGCCATTTCAGAAAGCTGCTCTAAGTGGTTCATCAACATTTGCATGTCAAACATGTCGCCAATGCTGATGGAGCTTTCTTGTTGCTGCATGATGGCAAGTTTTGAGTTCACGCTGTTGTTCGCGTTTTGGATGATGGAGGATAATTGTTGTACTCCGAACCCACTGCGGTGGAATTGTGCATAAGTGATAGACATAATATCCCTCCTTTGTAATAGGTATTACGTCCTTTATTAATGGAAATTATTGGAGGGATAAGAATTGTTGCAGTGTCTTATCCACTCTATGCCCATTAAGCTCTTATGAATTCAGCTCTGCTGCCTACCCTTTTTTAGTCACGGCTCGGGTAAGGACTTTCAGTAGTGAAGTGTATCCAAGTAATAACGTACCCAATTGATTGAAGAGTTCTTTGTCCTCGCCAGCTCGCAAATAGGTTTTGAGCTTTTGAATTCGTCCCTCTATAAGGTTTTTAGTTTCTTGCAATTTCTTAGGATCTTTTAAGTCAATTTCCAGGTCGAAAATGAATTCATTTTTTTTCTTTTTCTTTTGGTCTTCTAGTCCAAACATGCTTACCTCTCTCGCCCTTAAAAAGATCTTTAATTCTCTTTGCTACTCTCTTTAAACTAAGTTTAACTATTCCCTCTAATTTTTATTGTAATATATTTTACTATTTATAATCAATTCTGTATTTTGTTCCGTTTCTCTCTAGAAACACTTCATTCGGTGTAATTTCTGTTACTGTCATATTGTCTATCTGGTCCCCTTTGCCGAGAATCCGTCCATTGACAACTACCATAATTTGCCCGTTGCCGCGTACTGAAGTTCCTGTGACTTTGTAGGACTTGCTAATATTTACAATCAATTCATCCGGCGGCAGTTCAGCCACAAAATTCTTTAGCACCCTTACTCCGTTCGTGGCTCGGATAGCCTCTATAGCTTTATCAAGAGCTGCTTTCCTTCCATTTGGAATAGAGCCGCTAATCGTCACTTCACCCTGGTTTGCAATTTTTACTACAATGTCCCTAAAGTCGCTGTCTTCGAGGATTGAATTAATCTGAGCCAGCACATCTTCTTCAATAATAACTTTCTTATCCAAGCGATCCAGATAAGGGAAATTCTGTATCAGATAAGAAGATAATTGCTCGCCTTGCTTTCTAGTTTGTAAATAACCAGTTAGAACGAATTTACCAGGAGCGGGAGAGTGTAAAGCGACCCCTCTCCAGCTAGGGTTTTTAGAGAGGATCTGATTCGTTTCCTGCCAAATATACTCATCCACTACAATGTTATCGTCTATACTGTTTATGAAGGTTAATCCTTGCAAGTTGTATGCCAACTGATTGCGGTCAACCGTTGTTAAGACATGTCCTATGAGTAACAGTTTGCCTGTAGATTTATTGAAACTCCAATTGATCTCAGGGAATGAAGCCAAGGCGTTGGCGATTTCTTTGTCATAGTCAATTTTTTGCACTTCAACTGTTTGAGTCCGGAAAAGAAGGGTTGTACCCATGCCCGCCAAAACGAACAGTCCGGTGGCTATTAAGAGAAACACTAAAGTGTGAAAAGATGTCGCTTGGTGATTCTTGGCGGAGGCAGGAGGAGGCGTCTCAGTTGCAGACCCTGTAGAAGCTGCGGCTTTGGCAGCAGCTGCCAGAGCCGCTTCGACTGCAGGCCCTTCTTTCTCGGCTTCGTGTTTTTTTTCCTCTTCTTGCTGCAAGACTTTTACAATAGCCGGCAATAAGGGAGAAATAATGGTATGGCGTTCACCTTCGCGATCGTAGACGAGAAAGGTGGTTGTGCCCATGGAAACCAGCATGTTAGGGGCTAAATTCACTGTTCCCATAATAGGTTTGCCGTCTACTGTGGTTCCATTCCGGCTTTTCAGGTCTTCAAGAGTCAGGCTTTCTTCTTTTGAAACAGTGATGCGTGCATGTTGACGCGAAACGCTTACATCGTGAAAGACAATGTCGCAAGTAGCCGGGTCTGTGCCGATCACATAAGAGGTTTCAGGCTGCATCGAAAATTCAGCCCCATTGTTAGGGCCGGCAACCACTTTTAACAGCCAGCGGCTTGTATCTAATAAGTCAAAATTAACCTGAGCAATTTCGCCATCTTCCGGGCCAAGCTCATCTTCATCAGCAAATACAGAGTCGTGTTTGACTTCTTCTTTTTCTTCTTCGGCTACTTCCATAGGGGATTCTTCTTCTTTGACTGGTGGGGGGGATTCGTTGGATTCATTAGGAGCTGGTTGTTCTTGGGGAGGGGTAAGATCAGTAACTTGTGCTGCAGTTTCATTGTAGAAGCGAAATAAGGTATTGCCTATTTTAACAGCATCTCCCTGCTTTAATAAACGGGGGCCATGTATTTCTTCATCATTTAAAAATAAAGGATTAGTAGTGCTTAAATTTTCAATCTCTAAGCCGCGATCGGTATTTCTGCAGATGACATGTCTTCTGGAAGCGGAAGGATCAGCTACAACGAGTTTAGCTTCATCAGGATCTCTCCCAATAACCCATTCTTGGCCTTCGTCCATTGAAAGAACCAGCCCTTTGAGTAATCCTTCTTCCGCTATTAATTTAGCCGTCATAGGCATATTTCTCCCCAATTCCTAACAATCACGTCAAACTATTATAATTCGCTTCTTAGTTGAAAAGCAAGTTTTATGCCAAATTAAGCAAAAATTTAAGTGTAAAAAGATTAATAGTTTAAATCGTGAATTATAAAAGAAATTTTAGGCGCTCAGCTGTTTTCCCTTTGGCGGGCTTCATCGCGCCAAAAATCAAGAGCATTTAGAAAATCTTCCAAATTATTTCTAAAGTTTTTATAATCAGTGATTTTCGGAATTTCTCTAGAAATGGCCACATTTTTACCATCAGCCGTAATTCCAACAACGGAGCCCAATGTGCCTTGGCCAAACAGATTGCCAAGCAGCGCTTGGGTATAGAAATCTTCTTGTTTTTTACCGGGCACAGGACAGATAACGGCAGTAAACAAAATCCCTTGTTGCAATTCGATGATTTCCACAGTGGTGTCTTCTTCAAAGGGGATGGAATAGAGGCCCGGTTTGTCCGTTGCGAAGTCGGAATCGACCTTCAGGTCATTCGCCAATTGAGAGAGCAAGTCTTGCATAGTGGTGACAGCCATAGTGTTTCCTGTTTCTTGTTTTAGAAGTCTGAATTAGGCGCAAAAGCGGCGTAAGCCCATTGTCGTCAAAATAAGCAATAATTTGGAGTGCGGCGACTCGGCGCCGCTTTGTTAATGTTCGACTTGTCGAAACATAAAAAACGACTTTTTAACTCTAATCTGAAGGGTTCGACAAGTCGAACCCGGCAAAAGCGGCGACAAGTCGCCGCACTCCAAATTACTTTTTAATGCTTTAGCCGCTTCCGCGACTCATCTATTAACCTAGTCAGCGTTTGTTCTTATGCTACTGGTTATAAATCTCCGCTCAATTAAAGGCACCTGTTTTAACGGCTGGTGCCGATTTGTGAATCGAGTTGGGAGATCTGTTGCAGCCATTGGGCTTGGCTTTCAATATTTTTAAAAAAGGCTTGCTCTGAGCTGGCTGTAGTTTGGATCATACCTTGTATGATGCTTAATGCAGCTTCCGCAGCATTTTTCAAAATTTGCCACTCAGCAGCCCGTACAGCAGCAGCAGCAGGCGCCATGGCGCCAAGGCCCGACATGCATTGGTTAAAGGCATCAGTGTAGGCTTTGATGATCGTAATGCGCTGTTCTGCCAGTTTTTCTACACCCTTAGCTTTTACGGTATCCGTTTGTCTGCGATCGTATTCAGCTTGTTGTTTTGTTTCTACTTGTTTTAGGTCATTATCCTGGGCTATTTGTTTTGCTGATGGTTGTGTACCGTCGGTGGCTTGTACACCAGAAGACTGTAAGGCTTTAGCTTGTTCAAAGCCCGGTGTTACTTTTTTCAATGCAACTTGCCGTTTAGCCAATTCATCGTTAGCTGCTTTAAGCTCGGTTTGTTTAGCTTGAATCAGTTTATCTTTTTCTTGCGTGTATGTAGATTCAGATGATTTTGCAATATTAGTTTTCTGGGTTAACTCTGCCTGACTGTCAAGTAAATTTTGAGCTTTTGCATCATATTGGGCTTTCAGGGTATTTACTTCATTTTGTGCATTAGTGACTTCTTGTTGTTGAAGAATCACTTCCGAACCTTGATAAGGGGCGGGTTGATTGTTCTGGGCTGCTGCTTCGTTATCAGCAATCATAGCCTCCAATCTGTCCTTTTCTAATTGTGCATTGCTTTCTGCCTTATCAAGAAGCTCTTTTGCGCTATCAGCTTGCTGCTGGGCTTTATCTACTTCAATTTTTTGGGCTTCAACAGCTTGTTGAGCGTTTTGCGAAGCTGTTTTTAAGTTACCTACATCAGTACCTGGCGCCTCTGCGTCTTGAATTGCTTGATTTAAGTCAGTTACTGTTTTCTGTTGGTCAGTCACATCCTTTTGAGCATTTGTGTAGCCCTCTAGGGTGAAGTTGGGGTTGTTTTTGAGGGTTTCGGTTTCGGCGGCGTACTGCTGTTCGGCCCATTGGTCGGCGCCTGCGGTATAGGCAGCCTGGGCGACGTCGGCGCCGGCAGAGGCAAAGTTAGTGGAAGCTTGTGAAATGGCGCCGGTTAAATTGGATTGTGCGGCCGCAACCCCGGCTTGGCCGGATTGAATGGCTGTTGCGACAGAGAGCACCATCAGATCAGCCGAGTGAAGCCCTGACTCCAGTTGCGATTCCATTTCTAAAGCCATCACGGCCAGCATTGAAATAAACAGTGCTGCCAGCATGGTCTGGTCTAACCAAGGATTTTCAGCAGGAGAGACGGGGTCTGGTACTTTGCCTCCTATGATAACATCATCTTTTGAGCCAGCGCTATCTACAGAGCCGACGCCTTTGCTTTCATGGGCATGGCCGCCGTTAGTTTTTAGAAGCTCGGCAAAAGCGTTTCCATACACGCCTGCCGCCCCATTGTCATCATTGCTTTTGTGCAAAGCCACAGGGGTGCGGCTGCTGCTGCTTGACCGGCCGATAATATCTGCTTTAGCGGCGGGAATAAGCTCAGGCTTGGCCATATTTTGCGGGCAATTTGCCGAAGTCAGCTCGGACAGCTCATAGGCCGAGTCGCTGATGACATCTTGTTTTTCAGTGCTTTCCGTTGGGCTGCTTTCAGGCGTGCTGGTTTGCATGACGCTGGTCAAAGTTGCTTTAAATTCTGAAAAAGCCTCCGTCAGCTCGACGCTTGAAGGCATCTGCCCTTTTTTTAATTTGGCAGCAACGGTTTCCGAAGCGGATGAGCCGGTAGTCGACCCCGTAGCATTTTTGATATTGCTTGGGTCAGGAAGATTGTTGATAGTATTTCCCATAACCTACTCCTTAAAATTTATGCACCTGAACCTTGTGTTGCAGCCATTAGGCTTTGGACTGTTTGTTCATTGGATTTTATAATATTGGTAAAGAGGCTGCTTAAATCAGCTTGCAGCTGGACCAATCCTTGCGAACCGCTGGGCCCTTGCAAGTTTTGCAGCATCTCTTGCAGGATCTCAATAATGGCTTTAATTATGGCTACCATTTTTTGGATTTCCGCTATTTTTTTCTCATTTTCAGCTTCTTGCATGGTGCTGACCCCCGAAAGAACGCTGTCCGTAGCTTGCAAGGTGCTTGTGGTTACTTGCAAGACTTTTGCAGCTTGTTTCATTTGCGCAACAAATTTTTCTATCTGCTGCTTGAGCTCCTGGCCGGCTTCAGTGTCTTCGGATTCCATATTTTGCGGTACGTCGCCCAGGATATCAGTGGAAAGTTTGAAGGAAATGCCTGCCATGACTAAGGAAGCAATGACGTTGGCCACATCTTCAGAAATTTGCGTTGCCTTTTGACTGGCGTTGGCCGCCGAGGCAATGCCTGCCACCGCATCGGTTACAATGCCTGAGGACTGCACCAGCAGTATTGTCGTTTGCAAGACAGCAGTCTTAATAGTGGCTTGTACAAACGCAGAAGTCACTTGCCCGGCAGCTTCGCCGCCTGCCAGGGCAACAGCCGCTATAATTACCGCCATAACCAGTACTTTTACTAAATCCTGCAGCCAGGCAGGGGCTTTTTTGCCTAGGGCCTTATCAATGGCATCGCCTATGTCTGTAAATAGTTTTTGCAAGGCGCCTGTAGAAGAAAGCACCTGAGTTGCGACTTGTATGGCTACCATGACAGCTATCGCCATTAAAAACTCGCCCCAGGAGGCGCCGCCTGTGGGAATGGTCAGGACGAGGGCTATGCCAAAGGCAAAAATGGAAATAAAGATTTTTAAGAAGCGCATAAGAGGCGAGTTGGCCTCTATCGCCTGATTCATCTGCTGCTTAAGCTGCGCCATGGTTTTGTCATACTGATTTTTAGTCGCATCCTGCTGCGCTTTTTCAATCAAGGAGTCTTGCTGCATATCAGATTCTGCCATGGTCGCAAGCATGGTTTGCAAGGCGGAAATAACAGCTGTGATAAAGGCCATGAACTGCAAAGTCGTTTGAGGCACGCCCGCTTTGTTGAAGCCGAACTGCGAGAGATCAAAGCCGGGGATGTTTGCTGTGATACCGTCGTTATCTCCAGCGCCATCTTTTTCATTTACACTGCCGCCTTTGCTATCTTTACCATGCACAGTGTCATCGCCGCTTTTGCCTTTATGCTGTACATGATCAGATTTGCCTGAGTCTTTGACGCCGGGAGTAAAAGAGTCAGCGCCGCTGCCTTTGCCTTCTGTTTTACCATCTTGAGAGACAGCAGTTTTTTCAGAGCTTTTGGCTGCATCTTCCTGCACCCGCTGCTGCTCCTCCTCATCCTCAAGCTCTTGGTCTTTTATTTGCTGTTCTTCTATTGCCTGGCTATCATCACTGTCATTTGAAACACCGCCGGCAGACGATTTTCTGCCGCCATGATGCGTGCCTGCCGCAGCAGGCTCTGGGAAGGCTAGCAAAACTTGCTTTGCTTCCTCCATGGTGTCGCTCATCGTTTTAAGCGCACCTTGCACGGTTGAAAGCAGCCGGCTTCGATTGGCTTTAGCGGCTTCCGGCGTAGCTGTAATTTTTGATGCGTACTGCAAGAACTGCAAGGCCATGTTGCCCAGCTGCAGCCCTTCAACGACTCCTTTTCCGTAAGCTTTTGATATAGAGCTGCTGCCTAACTGTTCGGCAATGGCCAGTTCCAGGGCAGCTGAAGTTAAAGCGATTTTACTTAAGATGGGATTGTCTTCATCGTAGGGGATATTGGGCATATTTCTAGAAATTGAAGCCAAGGCATCATTTGCAGCATTGCGGGCAGCTTTCTCCGGACTTTGCCCTTCATTGGCATTAGTTTGACGCAGGAGTTCTTCAAGGACTTCTATCTCTGGATTGGTAGCAGCCGCTGATTTTGCACGGATCGGGCCTAATTTATCATCGATGCCCGGCTTTTTACCTTGCGCTTTGCGTAAGAGGTCCTCGCATACACTGGCGAATGCTTGCGCCCGGGCGCTTTCAGGCAGGCTGCCATGCGTCTGCATATGCTGCGTAAGGGCATTTTGAGCCATTTGGGAAGCTGTTTTTTGCGCATCCGGCTTATCGGCGTTTTCCTGGACCAAAGTTTCCAATAGTTCGGTTTCGAGAAGGGTGAACATTTGCTGTTCAATTTGCGATAAGGAATTTTCAGCAGAAGCGGTACCTGTTTGAGGAAATTGCGAAGAGCCTTGTGCAGTCGATGTGTTATCCGGAGCCGATAATTTTGGGACGGAACTGCTTTGGGAGTTATTAATGCTTGTTTTGTCATGGGAAGATTTCGAAATGTCGTCAGTATCCCGCGGACGGGTTGGAGCGGCGGCGCCCTCTTGCTTGAAGATTTGCGTTGTTGAAATTTTGTCGAGTTGAAGACGGCTTAAGTCATTCATGATGCGCCTCCTTCATTGGGAACAGCCGGCTGGCTTTCTTCCATCAGCTGTTTTTCTAAGGCTTGAATTGTCAATAAGGCCCGGTCTTTAATGGTGGCATAGGATTCATTATCGCCTGAACGGCGTACAGTCATGCGCAAACACACTAAGGCAGAGTGAGGTTCGTTTAACTGCATCCAGCAGTCAGATGCGTGAAAAAATGGGACTGGGTTTTCCGGATCCAGCATGGCGCAGCCCATATAGGTGTCTGCTGCATCTTCAAAATCCCCTAGCATATGACGGCAGGCGGCTAAGCCGAACATGTACTTAGGTTGTGTGACATCCAGCAAGATCAGCACATCGAATAAGTGCATGGCCGCCCTGTAATTGCCGCTGTTAAAAAGCTGGTAAGCTTGCGTATAGAGCTGCTCGGCTTGCTGGTCGCTGACACCCAATGCATTTTTTGGCATCATTCCGTTTTGGAACATGTTTTCTACGATTTTATGGGTGCCTTTTTTTACCTCATCCTTGTGCGATTCCCCAATTTTTTTGATCGCATTCCACACTTCCTCATCCCTTTCCATAGAAAAACCTCATGATGGTTAGGCAGCCTGACTTATAATTGTTGATATGCCCTGCTCTCGGCTAACTTGGTGGCAGGCGCGAAGGAACTCCCGTGTCGAATCAATAGGCTGGTCTGTTTCTGTCAGGAGATCGAGTTTATTTATTTCCAGGAGCGTTAATCCGTTTTCAAATGCCTGCAGATAGCCTGCTGAACTGCCTTTTTTTATGGCCAAGTATGCCTGCGTAAGCAAGGTAGCAAAATCTGCCATCTCAAATTCCAAATGTTTAATAAATGCCAGCTTTTCCTCTAATGCATGACGCATGCCACGCAAAAGGGGAGCTGCGCTCTGAATCCGTTTATTCCCTCTTGCTCCGGCTAAAATTAATTCCTGCATAAGGATTACCGAGACAGCAGGGCAAAACCAGGCCGGAGCAGGCCCTAATTGGCGGGTAATTTCCTTTAAGAGTTCAAAATAAAAGTCTGACGAAGCGATTAAGCACGAAGAAAGCTGCAGGGCCCAGCCGCTTGTAGAATCAATCTTTGGTTGCATTTCAATGGAATAGGCCCCGTTTTCTAGCCCGCTGGCTTCTAGTACTGCCGCAGCAAAACTTACAACGAGCAATTTGCTGAAATTTTCAATAGATTTTTGCAATACGGGTTGTTCATAGGCCGATTGGCCTAAATATTTAAAAATGGAGGTATGAAAAGAGCCGAAAATAGTGTCTTTTCTAAATACAAGGTCCAGAGCGAACAAATAAGGGCTTAGGGCTTGATGGGATTTGGCTGTGGCTAAGCTTATAAGCTGATCGAGCAGTTGGCTGGTAATGCCGGGAATTCCGGGAAGTTTTTTTTGCTGGCATAAAGCATGCAGTTCTTTGAGGTCCGGCAGCAGTTGAAAGGCAGCAGCAGCCTGGCCATTGAGCAAGGTTTCTGAAAAAATAATGGCCTTGCTCAGCGGTTCATTTGGAAGATAAGTTGTATGTGCTTGCATTTCTTTTGCCATATCCAGCCAGTTTTTTAGTGCGAAATCAACGATTAAGCTATGCCTGAAAGTGTTTTCGGTAAAAGCATCCCGGGGCTGCGCCTCAATTTCCTCTATCCAGGTTAGCGCTTTAGCCCCAAACTTCAAGACCTGTTCCACTACTGCCCAGAAAGGGTCTCTTTCCTCAGCAGGTTTTTCGGCATCCTCCCGCAATTTCTCTTTAATTGATAAAGGCATATCCTCAAACAATTGCTTCAAGCGTTGCTGCTCAAGCTTGGAGGATTCTTTTCTTTCGGAATGCACCACCTCTTGAAATACAAAAAGAGGGATAGAAGGCTTTGAGGGAGAAGAGGAATATTTCCATACATTCCTGCCCAGTTCTGCAAACGTCATATCCAGGGTATTTTGCACAAGGCCAAGGCCTTCCTTAGCCACCGATGTTTGCGCTGAAGTTTGCTGCTCAAACACATCGGGAACTAAGGGCCTCCCTAGACCCACACGG
>JAEYWL010000007.1 GCA_023428915.1 Verrucomicrobiota bacterium | reverse complement strand
CCATTCCCTATGAAGAAGCGCGTACCACTTTAATAGCTCATTATGGAAATAGGGTTGTTAATGAATTAGCGTTTGATTTTCCTATTGAATCAACCATCACTATTGTTAGATTTAAAGAAATGCTTCTGGCAGAGGCGTTGCGCATAAAAAAAGAAGATTTAGTAGCACTTTACCAGGCTATTAAGGGCTGCGGCGGCTATGACCTGTTTGCTTGCCAGCGTAATATGGATATCGAAAGTATTCAACAACTTCAAAACACAAATAGCTTTCAAGAGTTAAATTACAAGCAATTGGACTGCCTGGTTTCAGCCTTCAGAAGTTATACTCTTTGTAATGGCAAAGCGACTGAAACAAATGCCAGACTTGCAACTCATGCTAAACAAAACGCTCCTCAACCAATTGGGCATTTGATTGAAAAAATATATTATTACCCTTTAGCTCCTATTACGAAAGTAGCGGGGAATTTTCTTCAAAGTCAAAAAACAGCATGCAATTATATTCAAATTGATGAGGACTCTGTTGAAGCCAAATATGCCCCTCGCGAATACCTAGCACGTGAAATTGTACCTTATTTAAATTTTGAAAACATTGAAAAAGTCATTTTCAAATCGCTAACTCTACAAAATACACTGAGTTACTCCTATGTAGCTGCCAGCCTTTCTGATAAGGAAATGCATGCATATATGGTCTTTCCCCTAATTAATAATCCTAAAGAAACTCTTGTTTCTCTGCTTTTTGGTGAGTCTAAGCATTATGGTGTTTCTGATGATAGCATGAGATTAAAAACAAGGAGTGTAATTTTTGAACAATTAAAAGATGATCTCTGGCAGCTATTTGTGCAGAACTTGCCAAATTCTGAGCATATTGCAGTTGATGTGGTGGGTTATAAGCTGGGAGCCTATGACACTATGATGTTCGTTAAGCAATTTGCAATAAGATATTACTCTCAAGCCAGCCCTTGGCATGTTGTTGCTGATGAACAAGACGCTATTGAATTAGAGATGCAGCCTGAAGAAGAACCGACAAATTTAACCAATATCAAACTTTTGCAAATGTGGGCCTTGGTTCCCCACATGGACCTCTTGACAGATTGTAAAGAATACAACTATAGAAGATCCCTTTTACAAGAGCTACCAGAGGAAAAACGCCCCATTATCGCGCATAACTATCTTCAGTATCTTCATTTACCTGACAGCAGCCCACAAAAATATACAGGACTATATGGTTGGGTAGATCCAAATCGGCCGGATGACTGGTACGGCCAATCTCCCGCAAAAACATGGTCTTATAAAAATAAAGATGGGGAAGAGCTGTCTGTACAAGATACCTGTCTTTTATTTGCAACACCGATTGAAATGAATTCATCGATCCCTACAATTTTTTCACCTAGATCGACATGTACACGAAGAGATAGAACTCTCATGTATTTTAATGTAATACCTCCCGAAAAGGTCAATCAATACTTAGGTCAATCATCGCTGGTGGATATAATTGTGAATGGTGCTTTCTCGCTGGTAAAAAGTAATGTATGGGACAATTTAGCTTTGCCTGAAACACTTTCAAGTATAGTTTCCAAAAGCTATTCCTATATTTCAAGATCTGAAGAAACGCCTCCTAAATCCTGAGTGCTTATTTACCGGCAAAGATTAATGAAAAATGGCTTCCTTTTAATTTATGCCGACCCTTCGGCAGGGCCGGAAAATAACAATTATATCATTTCTTACAGCCTCGTAAGCCTGTAGAGATTAAAGAGAGGGCATTTTACGCGTTTTGAAGAGATGGTTCCAGAGAAGCTAAGCCAGCTGGAAACAGCAGTGGACACAACTCGTATTGTTTTAGATGTACTCCACTTTAAATGAAGCCTAAGTGCTTTGAATTCAGGTTTATATTGTTTATAACTGCAGTTTCTCATATTTTTAAAGAAACCATCAAACCTATCGTTCTTGCATAGAATCGCTTACAGACAAAAACTTTTTTAAAGTTATTTATTGTCTTTTATTGATAAATTTCATATACAACCGGGCATGAAAACTTTACCAGGAAATTGCTATGTTGTCCGTTTTAAGTAAACTTTTTCAACTTACTCCATACGCTACAAGTGCTAGCCAGGAAATTAGCAGACACATTACAAATATTGCCAAAATAACCGCTACAGCTATACCTTGTTTTGAGAAAAAAAAGGAAGAAAGAGGATTTCTGGCAGATCTCGTTTCTTCAGTAGCCAACTCTTTTAAGTATCCCTTCTATGAAGGCTTCCTAAATGAAACCAAAGAATCACATAGATCCAATATTCAAGCTTTGAAGAATCTCGGTGCTAAAGAAGACTTCCTCACCTCAAAGGATGGAGCCAAGATCCATTATCTCCACGCTAAAGGGAAAGATTTCCAAGAGCATATACAAAAGGCAAACGGTGAATTTGCAGAAATTATTTTGCAAAACGGTAAAAAAATTGCAGCTATTGCTATCCCCAAAAATAAAAATGCTGAACAACTGTGCGCATCTTTAGCCCATATTCTTGGAGGAGCACCACCTTTTAAAACTTTTCTCTATGACGACAAAGCTTTTCTGTTACCTGAAAATGACCTGGCAGAAGTGAAAAAAGAGTTAGAAAGTAATAAAAAAGCATGGAAAGAACATCTATTAAATTATACTTCTAAACCTTATCAACCTACGGCAGTTAAAGGTTCTGTGGTGATCTGTGATGGTATTGGAAGTCAAGTAGGCACCTTACCCTCGACTGTCCAAACGTTTTTTTACCTCATGCAGGGATATGAAAATGTCGTTACTTTCTCTTACAGAGGGGCAGGAAAAAGCAAAGGTATTATTTCTGAAGAGGGCTTTGATGCAGATCTTGAAAAGATTCATGCCTATCTCAAATACCACGGTGTTAAAAACGAAGATTTATTGTTACAAGGCACCTGTTTTGGCAGCGGTCCCGCTACCCGCTTTGCAAAAAATCACAAAGGCGTAAACCTAAGATTATTCACACCATATGCTAGCTCGCAGCAACTAGCAAAAGACATAGTGAATATGAGCAATAGCAGCAGGCTAAGCAAAGAAATTCAAAAAGCTTACGTGGGCGGTGTGGGTTGCAATTACAATGTGCAAAGCGATTTAAAAGAAGTTACAGGAAATGTTCACTATGTATTGAATCGCACTGATGAGACGGTTAGTGGCGAGCATGACTTGGCCAACTTAAAAGCACTAGGCATCAAAGATCCGCTTAAAAAACACATAGTTGTAAGAGACGACAAAATAGTGCAGCTTTCCTATGTAGAAGGTATTTCGCACGCTAACCCATGGTACAGCAAAGTTCAAGGCGACATTAATTGGGTATGCAAATTTAATGGTCTAAAAAAGAGGGTAGTTTCTATTTTTACAGACGAGGAAAAAAAGCAAAAGCAATATTCCATGACCAATAAGAATAAAGAAAAAGTGCACATAAGTTTAGATGATGAACTAGCCGAAATGGGTGATGGGTGGTTAGATCTTTCATCCGAAACCTCTTTCAAAGATAAAGGTGTTCAAAGCTTTATCACATTTGATGAAAAAGCTAACCTAGGCACACCTATATTTAAACAACCTATCCAAGAGTTAGAAGTAATTGGAGATTGGAAAAAATCAGCTTTACAGACTTCTGAGGTAGTGCCTTCGTTACTTAGCAATTATTTAAACAAACTATCTCCAGGAAACATAAGTAATTATCTGGATGGGTTTGTTGTAGCAGCAGTTCGAGGGGCATAAGACTATAGGCACATTAAAGTGAAAGTTCATCGCAATTCCAGCACTGTTCCAGCTAGTTTGGTAGAAAAAAGAGATTGCAGTTTAGTTCGTGAAGAGCCTAAGCCTGCAGTCTCCTTTACTGCTCCTCTACTTACTCACAGTATGATCCTTGAAAGATTTGCTCCTTTTAACTCTCTAACACTTCTTGATTCAGAAGAACTCTTCAATATCTATCAAACTGAAGCAAGCAAAAAAAAACTAGCCCAAGATTCAAAAAAAAACCTCTCCTTATTGCTACTTTTAAGCAAATGCAAAATGCACTTAGAAACTTTCAATCCGCTCACAATTCAATAAAAGAGCATATTGTAACTATACCAGAACTTCCAACCAGCATTATTGCTTATGAGTCCACTCTTTCAACACTTGAGATATTTAATCAAAAAGTCTTTGACATTCTAACATCTGAAGAAAAATGCAGTTCCAAGCTAGAAAAATTATAGGAGAATTTTATGTTAGTGGATAGTCATTCCAATCCAGGTTCACCGAGTTTAAGAAGAGATTCTACAACCCCAGCAAATACGCCGGAAAACACCACCGCCGCTTCGAATTATTTGTCAGAATCTAAGCCTGCTCTTCCAACTAGTCTTATTAACGATACAGTGCTGAACGGTTCTTTTTTTCCACAGCTGCCGCGATCTGTCGATTCCATAAAAACACCTTTAAATGAGCAGCAAACTGAGATCACAAGAAAAAAGTCAAAACTAGATGCGAAGAAAAAAGCTCTGTTTTCAACTAGCTGTAAGCAAATGGCAAGCGAGCTGCAAGAATTTCAAGCCTCTCAAGCCTTATT
>JAEYWL010000074.1 GCA_023428915.1 Verrucomicrobiota bacterium | reverse complement strand
CCAATAGGTTGTCAATATAGAGCCGTCGGGGTTAAGGACTTCAATACTATAGACAGGCAAGTAAATTTCCCGGCTGCTGCGGATGGTAAAGTCATTGCCGAAAGCTACGCGCGCCATTTTTTCCAGTTGAGAAGGGGAAAAAAAATTGCGGGCCCGCAGGGCATGCGAATACGATTTTGTCACAAGGGGTTGTGCAATGCGTGTTTGCGGCTGTATATGGATTTTTGGATTTTCAAAATGCAGGGTGAACAATGGCCCTTGCTGCGTGACTAAGTGCTTATCCTTAGCGCTTGCCATCAACTCTTCAAATTGTTCCGGGTCAATAGCCAGTTTTTTTAACAGTTCTTCTCTGGAAATTTCACCGCGAGGGGTAGAGGCAATAGCCTGCATGATTATTAAATCTTCACGGCAAGCGCGCGAATTGATGCAATCGGCAAAACCGTGTGTTGTTTCCCAGTTTTCGGTGTCGAGGACGATTTCCCCATCCACTAAACTCCAAAGAAGCAAACCTTCATAAGTACGCCTGTCATTGCCGGTGTACTTAACATCCATTAATAGATAAGGGTAAAAGCGGACAGCAGGTTCTTGAATGGAGTGCTGGCTATCGCGTGCCAGTTTATTAAAATTGGCTGCTATGATCTGCTCAGGAGAAAAGCGGGTTTCCAATGTAAGAATATCTCTATTGTCCAGAACCTGTTGGACGAAATCCCGTACATTGCTATTATTGTTCCAAGTCCACCAGGCTGAAATCCCGAGGCCTGCAAAAAGAATTATCCCAAACCAGCGCATGGCCTTATCCTTATTCATTTATGCATCAATCATTGCCTGAAAATAGCAACAAAAGCAAGGGAAATGTTAGCCAACTGCTGGCAGAAACTCTTTTGCAAAATAAACTGCTGCATGCCGTTTTAAGCAGTCCCAATGACAAAAGCGCCCTGCAAAAACTCACAGTAAAACCTGTTTCTATTGCAGGGGAATTGCGTTTGCAGCTGTCCTATTTTTATGAGAGTAAAGTTTTGCATCAAAATATGCCGGCTGAAGCATGTTTAGCTGAATTGCTGCTGCAATTACCCCGCTTTAAACAAGCGCTGATTTGCACTATTGCAGCTGATTATCAATTCTTAGTTTCCAGGAAGGGAAAAACCACATTGCTGACAAGACCTCCTTCACATAAACAAGGGCTGCTTTTGCACAACCGCACCAAACACCGGATGTTGGAGGGTGCTGCGCCGTTCCTTGTAGAACTGGGAATAGCCTCGGCTGATGGTAAAATAAAAGATAAGCGGATGGACAAATTCCGGCAGATTAATCGCTATTTGGAAATTGTGGAAGAAATTATCCCTCATTTGCCAACTGGCAAACGTTTAAATATTGTAGATTTTGGCTCAGGCAAAGCCTATCTCACTTTTGCATTGTATCATTTTTTAGCATTACAAAAAAAGTTGCCAGTAGCTATTACGGGCTTGGACCTTAAAGCAGATGTTGTTGCCTTTTGCCAACAGACTGCCGGGAAGCTAGGCTACACTGAACTGCAATTTCAGGTAGGGGAGATTCAGCAATACCGGACGCAAGATACTATTGACCTGGTGGTTTCGCTGCATGCTTGCGATACTGCAACTGACTACGCCCTTGCTCAGGCGATTGCATGGGAGGCAAAGGTGATCTTGGCTGTCCCTTGCTGCCATAAAGAGCTTGCTTGCCAGCTCAAGAATGGTTCACTCAAACCCCTGCTCAAACATGGTATTTTGCGCGAGCGCCTAGCTGCTTTAGCAACAGAGGCTGCCAGGGCCCAGCTTCTTGAAATGGCCGGCTACACAACCCAGGTAATGGAGTTTATTGATATGGAGCACACTCCGAAGAATCTATTGATCAGAGCCGTGTATTCGGGCAAGAAAGGTAGTCCGCAAGAGCTAGCCGCCTTTAAAGAAACACTCGGTGTTGAAAAGCTGACTTTAGAAGAATTACTATAAGAAAGGACAATATTCGTGCCCGTGCCCGATTTCTGTCGCTGTTAACACAGCTCTTTGATTTGTTTTTTGTAACCACCCCAGGCTTTCGCCTGGGGCTACATGCTTCCGCCGCATTCGCGGCTATATTAAGATTCTTGTCTTTACTCCTTCATGGAAAGGAGGAACTCGGCATTGCTGCTGGTTTTCATGAGGCGCTTAAGCAACAAGTTCATCGCATCTAGAGGAGCTAAGTCGGCAATTGCTTGACGCAATAGGTACACCTTCTCTAGTTCCGTTGGATGATAAAGGAGTTCTTCCTTACGTGTACCGCTCTTAATTAGATCGATAGAAGGATATACGCGGCGGTCGGCTAAACGGCGATCGAGGACAAGCTCCATGTTGCCTGTGCCTTTAAACTCTTCAAAGATTACCTCATCCATTCTAGAGCCTGTTTCAATCAAGGCCGTTGCGATGATGGTAAGGGAACCGCCTCTTTCAATATTTCGCGCTGAACCGAAGAAGCGTTTAGGCTTATGCAACGCGTTGGCATCGACGCCGCCAGTCAAGATTTTGCCGGAATGCGGCTGCACAGTATTGTAAGCGCGGGCTAAACGGGTAATGGAGTCGAGTAAAATAACGACATCTTTACCGTGCTCGACTAAACGGCGTGCTTTTTCAAGGGCCATTTCAGCCACTTGGACGTGCCTTTCTGGCGGTTCGTCGAAGGTCGAGGAAATGACCTCGCCTTGAACGATGCGCTGCATATCGGTAACTTCTTCAGGACGCTCGTCAATCAGAAGAACGATTAGCGTAATTTCAGGGTTATTTTGTGCAATAGCTGTAGCGATATTCTGCAAGAGAACGGTTTTACCTGAACGCGGCGGGGCTACGATGAGACCGCGTTGTCCTTTACCCACTGGAGCTGCCAAATCGAGCACTCTTGTTGAGAGTTTTTCCTTAGTGGTTTCCATCACCAGGCGTTCTTCTGGATAAAGCGGTGTAAGGTTTTCAAATAATATGCGTTCTTTGGCTTTTTCCGGCGGCACTCCGTTAATGGAATCAACCTTAAGCAGCGCAAAATATTTTTCTTTTTCTTTAGGAGGGCGAATTGTTCCTGTTACAGTATCTCCTTTCTTAAGATCGAAACGTCTGATCTGTGCAGGAGAGACATAAATATCTTCCGCTGAGGGCAGATAGTTGTAGTTGGTTGAACGCAAAAAACCGAAGCCATCGGGAAGGATTTCCAATACCCCTTCGCCGTAAAGCACTTCATTAGGTCGTTCTGAGAGGCATTTTACAATTTCAAACACCATTTGAGATTTAGTTAAGGAGCCCAAATGGCGCAGCCCTAATTTTTTCGCAAACTGGTTGAGCTGATCCATATTCATTCGTTGGATCTCTGCGATTTTAATAATCTCAGTCGGCTCTAGTTGTTCTTGCGGCCTTTCGTCTATTTGTCCTTGGACTTCCGGTTCAGCAGGTTGTTGGTGATGGTGGCGATGATGCGATTTTGTATGCTGCGGAGTTGTTTGCGTGGAAGAGTTTTCGTCAACGGTAGTTGAGGGATCGGGTTTTCTATTTTCTGGATCCATTGAGAATCAGCCTCCTCTGATAGAGGTTAAATGGTTTACATGATTGTTAGATAGGTGCCAACGGCTACTCCGCCGTGTGGACAAGAATTTGGTAGATTTGTTTTGCTGCATGTTCTAAATCTGACAAGTTTCCGTTATTCCAGACTACATAGTCTGCGCGCTTGAGTTTTTCCTCTAGGGGCATTTGCCGTAAGGCCCGTTGTTCATAGGAGTTGCTGTTCTGTTGGAGAGTATTAAACCGGTTGCGGCTAAGGGCTGCATCTGCTGCTACTACAATTGTTTTGTGAAACTGCTTTTCGCCGCCTGTCTCATAAAGCAAGGGGACTTCTGCAATAAACACCTTTGCAGTCCCTGCCTTTGCGATTTGCTGGTAATACTTTTCAATCTCCTCATGGACAGCTGGATGCAGGAGCACCTCAAGCTTTTTCAGGTATTCAGGATTGTTAAATACTTTTTTAGCGATCAATGTCCTGTCTAAATGGTCCTCTCGTACTATTTCAGAACCGAGTAGTTTGACTACTTCCTGACCAATTCTAGTGTTGGGAGACAATTGTTGATGGACAATTTCATCGGCATTGATAACCGCTGCGCCGCAATCTTTAAGGAACCGGCAAAAGGTTGACTTTCCACAAGAAAGCCCGCCGGTGACTGCAACTTTAATTAACTTTAGCATTCTTCCCAATTTTTTCCAATAGCAATATCAACTACCAGCGGTACGCGCAAGCTCCAAATTCCTTCCATGGTACTTTTAACAAGTTTTTTTAATTTTTCCAATTCAGAATCCGGGGCTTCAAATAGCAGTTCGTCGTGAATTTGCAAAACCATGTAGGCTTCCATGTTTTCCTGTTTAAGCAAGCGCTGAATTTCTATCATGGCTAATTTTATGAGATCTGCTTGAGAACCCTGCAACGGCGTATTTACGGCCAGCCTTTCAGCTGCGGCGCGCAGCATGGCATTTTTGGAATGGATTTCGGGGATAAGCCGCTCCCGGCCAATTAAAGTGACCGCTTTTCCTGTAGTCCTGGTTTTCTGCTTGCTTTCATCAATATAGCGTTTAATGCCGCTGTATTTTTGGAAATAGAGTTCAATAATGTGTGCGGCCTCTTTGACATCGATTCCAAGTTGTTGCGCGAGTCCAAAGGCTTGCTGCCCATAAATAACGCCGAAGTTGACAGCTTTGGCTTTATCCCGCTGCTCTCGCGTGACCTGTTCAAGCGGAATATCAAACACGCTGGCTGCTGTGCTGCGATGGATATCGGCATTGCTTGTAAAAGCCTCTATTAATAGGTCATCCTGGCTTAAGTGTGCGAGAAGGCGCAGCTCAATTTGCGAATAGTCAGCTGCCAGAAAACTCCAATCCGTTTTTTGCGGTTTAAAAGCGGCGCGTATTTTACGCCCTGCTTCAGTCCGGATAGGAATGTTTTGCAGATTAGGGTCTTGGCTTGCCAGGCGGCCGGTAGCTGCCACCGTCTGGTTAAAGTTGCAGTGGATCCGGCTTGTTCTTGGATCCACTTCTTCCGGTAAAGCGTCGATGTAGGTTGAGCGCAATTTTTCCAGCAGCCTGTATTCAAGCAATTTGCTGGCTATGGGGTAAGTGTCTTTTAGGCTTTCCAATACTTCAGCATTAGTGGAGAGGCCGGTTGCGGTTTTTTTGGGGGCCTTAATACCCAGTTTTTGGAACAGCACTTCACTTAGCTGCTTAGGGGAATTGAGGTTAAAGCGCTCGCCTGCCAGGGTATAAATCTCCTCTTCCAGAGTGTGAATTTCGGCGTTTATCTCTTCCGACATTTTTTTAAGGAAAGCGACGTCAAGGTAAATCCCCTTGCGCTCCATATCGGCTAAGACGCGCATGACGGGCAGTTCAACATTCAGCATGAGCGAGCCAAGGCCGCGGTCATCCATTTTCTTTTCCAAGAGATTTTTAATGCGCAAAATATAGTCCGCATCTTCACAACAGTAAGTGGCCACTTTTTCAATCGGCACATCGCGCATGGAGATCGCCTGCTTCCCTTTGCCGATCAATTCATGGGCCGCGATTTTAGTGAAATGAAAATACTCTGTTGCCAAGGCATCTAAGGAGTGCTGCCGCATGTGGGCGTGCAGGATATAAGAAGCTAAATTTGTATCAAAGGTGATATGGGAAATAGTGATCCCATAATTGCCCAATACCTGGAGGTCAAACTTGACATTATGCCCATAAAAGTCGATACGGTCGCTTTCAAATAGAGGTTTAAAAGCTGCTAACACATGTTTTAAGCCTAGTTTGCCATTGACAGGCACGTAATAGGCTTTCTTTTCTTCAAATGCAAATCCCAGGCCGACAAGATCAGCTCTAAGAGGCGCTGATAGTGTAGTTTCTGTGTGGAAGCAAACGCGCCCTTCAGACCGGATCCGGGCAGTTAAAGCGACTAAGCCATCCTCTTCATCCACGGTAATATATTCTAAATGTTCTGCCTGTATTTCTTGAGGAGTGATGTCTTTGGAGCCAAGGGCTTCATCCAATTCTTTCACCAGAGAGCGAAAGTTCATGTATAGATAAAACTCTTTTAAATCGTGCAATTGCGCACTCCGCCGGCAATAAAATTCTTTTTCGCGCGGAATCGGGACATCGCAATCGACTGTCACTAGTTTTCGGCTAATTTTTGCAAGTTCGGTTTCGCGCAGAATGATTTCCCGTTTTTTACCGCCGATGGAGTCGGCATTGGCTAAAATATTGTCCAGCGTTTGATATTGCTCAAGCAAGGCTGCTGCAGTTTTTTGTCCGAAGCCTGCCATACCCGGCACGTTATCAGAGCTGTCTCCGACTATGGCTAGTAGATCGATGATTTGTTGCGGCATGACGCCAAACTGTTCTTTTACTTCCACGGGAGTGAGGATAAGATTATTTTTATGGGTATTGAGAATGCTGACTTTCTCATTTACCATTTGGCACATATCTTTGTCGCTGGTGCACAAATAGACTCTTTCATAGTGCTCTTGGCCCCATATAGCCAAGGCGCCCATGGTGTCATCAGCTTCAACATCCGGCATATCTAAGTGAGAAACACCCCAGAGCTCGCAAAACCGTTTAGCCCATTCTATTTGCGGGCGCAAATCAGCGGGCATTACTGAACGGTGCGCCTTGTATTCGGGGTATAGGGCTTTGCGCGCAGCGGCGTTATTCGGCCCGTCAAAAACTGCTGTGATATACTTTGGGTCAAAGTCCTTGATGAGCTTTAAAAAAGAACGGATGAAGCCGAAGAGGGCATTTGTGGATTCTCCCTTTTCGTTGGTCATGCTTGGAATCGCAAAGTAAGCCCGGTATAAATATCCCGAAGCATCAATTACATAGAGTTTCTTATCATCCACTATTCACCTGGGCGGTAAAGGTATAAAAATTTATTTAGCAGCATTGGATTTAAATCGTCAGCTAATTCTATCTTGTGGGTGATTTCACCTTTCAGCAGGGCGTTTTTATTGCTTAGCAGCTCAGACAACCATTTTTTGGGGTGCAAGGACACTACCTGGTAGTTATCTTCTTCCAAGCCTGCAGCTTTTGCCAGCTGGTGGACAACTTCTTTGCGGTTAGCTGCAAGGGCGTCAATATACCCATGCTCTCTGGCTATTTCAGCAGGAAATACATGAGCGCCGTATTCATTGACAAGCGCCTCACGGGTAATTGGGCGATGAGCGGTTACAATGTTGACAAAATAATTGTAGTAGTAATCCACTATGGATTTGATATTATCCCCTTCACCTGCTTTCCAAGGCCTTAAAGGATTCAAGGCATCTTTGCCTTTACCCGCTGACAATGACAGTGTTTTTACACCTACTTTATCCAGGAGGTCTGAAAAATTCATAAATGAGGAAATAAGAACGCCTACGCTGCCAATCACACTTACGTCAGTGGCATAAATTTTATCGGCGGCCATGGCGATATATACACCTCCGGAAGCACACATGCCATCGACATAAGCATAAACGGGGACATCATACAGCTGTTTATACTCTAGAATGGCGCGGAAAATTCCATCTGAGTCTACCACCGTTCCCCCCGGTGAATTTATATTAAGGAGGACAGCTTTTACTAAATCGTCTTTAAGGTCTCCTTCACGGGATTCTACCAGCAGTTTTTCTACGTCATCAGTTGTTAGTTTCTCTAAACCAATAACACCCTCGATATTTACTTGCAGGATAGCCGGCTTGCTTGAACTAACTTTTTTTCTGACACCTTTTTCATCTGGTAAAGTGTGGATAGTATAAGATTTGTCGGGTTTAGTCTCTTCGATGTCGGTCACGCCGACTAAGCCGGCTGTCATTAAGAGAACACCCACGGTAATCCCTAGAAAAACAGCGAGAGTGATAAAAAAGCAGCGAAAAAAAGCTTTAAAAATGGATTCTTTTCCGTTCATTTAGGTTTCCTTAGAAAGTCGCAATTATAGATTGATTAACTAGTTTACACTCTTCGACTTTTTTTCGGATACAGCCTTATTGCATAAAATCACGGCTTCTCTAATTAAATTTTTTATATTATAAGGCTTATAACACTAATAAGATTTGTTATAGTAAGAGGTGTCTATGGCGGAAATAAATGGGTTAAGGCCGATTGCAGAGGTAAGCTGCAACCAGGTTGCAATTAGTAGCTGCATTGAACAGATGCGCGATCCACTAAAAACTTTGACCCCTGGAATTTTCAGCCAGCGGCTTTATGCTTCGGGAGTGACTAAAAAAATCCTCGACCTCCTCTATTTTGTTTGGTCCCGGCTAAATAGCGACATTAAAAAGCAGCGTTTATATGAAGCTTTCAGGCAAACCCATGATAGTTTTTTAGGGGCCATTTTTGCCTTGGAAAAGGGGGCAGAGTCAGATGCAGTTAAATTTGCCAACCATTTTAAACGTATATTGAAGCATAATGTCTATCCCAACTTGGAAGAGATCGTGAGGCTTTTCGATAAAGTACTTGAACGGCAGCCGCGCAACTCTACTGGTAAAATTTGGCTAGAGACAATTCATCGGCTGCAAACAGCCTTTAAAGGGCAGCACATTAGAACATTGCAGTTGCAAACGATGATTGATATGCCTAAGGCAGCTTTGCTCGAACTTTTAAAATCAATTAAAGAGTGCCGCAGTCCAAACGCCAGTGCAGAGAGTAAGATCGGGGAATGGCTGCAGCAAATAAATCCTAAGGGCAAATCTGCCAAAACTGATGTTGTGACGTTGCACAAAGCCATTAAAGACTTAGTGCGGCTTAATCAGCAAAGAAATGACGAAAAAGCAGTTTTGGAAGATACAGCCCGTATTGAATGGGCCTTGGAAAAAAGAGGCTGCGATATCTTTAAGCAGGTTGACCCTAAGCAGCGCAAACTCTGTGAAACAGCTGACAAGACTAAAACCTTGCTTTTTGTTAAAGAAGATGTGAAACAAGTATTCTCGGTACAAACAATAGGTTCCTCTCAGCTAAGCTCAACAAATCAAAAAGTGGTGTTTTCAATTCTGGAAGAGCCGAAGCTAGTTGCTGTTGTTTATGCTAATAAAGCTATGGCTGGCATTGAGGCTGTAAAACGCCAGTATGACAGCGCCCCTTATCCATCAAATATACAGGTCGATGGCATTGAGTCTAAAGGTCGTTTTGCCTTGAAAGAAAACTTGGAAATGTCATTGACAGAGTACCCATGGCCCGCAAGTGTAGGAGAAATGATTAGCAGGGATAAGTCTGTTATGAGAAAAGTAGCTGAAATGCTTAGTCAAATGAGGGTAGGTAAATACAGCTCCGAAGAAGTTTTGGCAAAAGACTTGCGTTTAGATAAGCTTGGCACCAGGCTTGCAAGTACAAAGATCATGCAAGAAGATGAGTATAGTTTCGTTACTATTGAGAAGATGATTTATGACGTGGCAAGAGGAGGGGATCGCAATCTGACAGATGGCAGCCGCCGCTGGATATATACTGTCCTTATGGAAAAGAGCGGTCTTTATCAAGAGCCTGCACGGGATTATTATAAAAAGTATGTTGAGGCTATGCTTCTAAGTAAAGAGTTTGATGCAAAAGTTGAGCTTTCTATGGTGCCAAAGAAACAACAAGCTGCCGTTTTTGAGCAGGCGAAGCATTTAAAAATATCTGTTGAAGCTGCTCTAAACGAGGGAAAAACCGCCTGCTCTAAGGGAGGCAGATCGGACATACAGAAAGACGAATTGTTCCAAGAATTCAAAAGATGCTTGCTGGCGAATTATGAAATGGCTAATTGCGCCGGGTTTTTATGGCCTAGCATCGTCCAAGATGCCATCAACACAGTGACTAAAAAATAAATTGGATGCGAGCACCTACACGCATCTAATTCCTCTCTCTGCGTGTCTCCCATCCTGTTGTTTTTTAATTTAACTACCCAGCATAGCAAAGGTGCCGTTGCGGCCGCAGATCTTGTCGCGCCGGTAGGAAAAGTAATTTACTTCATCGGCGAAAGTGTCGATTTTGGCAATTTGCAAATGGTGCGGCAAGATGCCGGCTGCAGTTAATTGCCATTCGCTGATGGCCCAAAAATCAAAATGGCAATTTCCAAAACGGAAATCCCAGAAAGCTTCCGGCAATTCCGTACGGTAATTGATGAACTCAGCCGAATCCGGACCCAGGCTCGGTCCTATAGCTGCAAATATGTTCTCTGGCTGGCATCCATGCTCGGATTGAAGGTTCCGTATGAGATGCCCATAAATATTTTGTACACTGCCGCGCCAACCAGAGTGAGCTAGGGCGAGAAGGGACTGGGTAGGATCGAAAAAAATGGCGGTTTGGCAATCTGCATGAGTCATTAGCAGAGCTAAATCATTTTCTTTTGTAATGAGGGCGTCGCCTTTAAGTGCTGTGCGGTAATTTTGGTGGGTGGCTATACAAATATCTGTTCCATGATAGAGCCATGTTCTGGCTATTTTGGGAAGATTTAAAGCTTTTGCGGCCAGTGATTCATTTGCAGCTACAGCTTCGTCAGAGTCTCCCACGAATTGGCTAAAATTTAATGAGGCAAAAGGTTCTAGGCTCACTCCGCCCTGTCTAAGAAAGATGCCGTGGATGAGTTGTGGAAAGGGGGCAAATAGTTCAAACTCCAGCCAATGAAGACCATTTTTTTCTTTCAATATCATAATTCAAGGATGGCGAGGTAGCCGCCGTCGCTACCATCTGCACAGGGATAAATGGTCTGCTCATAAGAGATATTGCCAGCAGAGCTGGCAATATGCCGGTTTTCTTGTTCCAGGATACTACAGGTCATATACCAGAGTTTGCCATTAGGGGCTAATAGGGTTTTGGCGTTATTTATGAGGGCAAGCTGCAAAGCTTGCAGCTCCTGCAGATAAACAGGAGAGAGGCGCCAGCGGGCTTCCGGCCGTTTATTGAGCACGCCGCTATTGCTGCAAGGAGCATCAATGATGATAAGGTCATATCGCTCTTGGCTGCTAAACTGTTCTCCGCGTGCCAGAGAATATTGTGCAGGGATGCCTAAACGGGTAAAGTTCTCGCGGATACGAGCCAATTTGGTTTCTGAGACGTCATTTACCGTTAAAGAGATATTGGGGTCTAGATCGTAAATGGTTGCGCTTTTTCCTCCAGGTGCTGCACAGAGGTCTAATACTTTTTTAGGATAACTTTGGAGTTGTGCAAAGGCTTTAGAGATTAACACAGCCGGAGTAGCGTTTTGGATGTAGTATTCGGCTGAGGCGGCTATAGTTTTAAGCTCTGCGGCCTTAGGCTTTATAAAAGTAAATTCACCATTGATGGGTTTGCGTTGGCGGGCCATTACTTGTGCAGGAAGGTTACTTGTTTCTAAAAGAGCTGTGGCTTGTTCTAAGCCGAATTGTTTACAAAACTGTTCGACAATATAGAGCGGGTAAGAAAAACGAATGCTTAATTCGCGAGGTGTAGCGCCCTGCGGTAATTGCAAAGGGATCTTTTCCATTTTTCGCAGCAGCATATTGAGGAAGCGGGTAAAGGTTTCGTGGCAATGGGTTTTAGCTAAACTTACGCTTTCATTGACAATAGCATAGAGAGGAATGCGATCCATGTAGTAGTACTGGTACAAGCTCATGCGCAGCAGGATTTTTTCTTTAGCTTTCAGTCTTAATGGATTAGGTTCTGCCAAGTGAGCTGCTTGGTGATCGAGGGCCAGCTGCATGCGCATTGTTCCGTAGCTTATTTCTTGCGCAAGGTAGATGTCATTTTGACTGGGATGACAGCTATTTGCCCAACTAGTCAACGACTCTTGAATGAAGGCTTCATTGCGATGGGCTAGCAGCAACGCTTGATAGGCTGCTTCTCTAGGATTGACACTGTTTGTTAACTGCCTCATAAGGAAGTGGATCAATAATTTTGTTACTTGTTGAAAGCAATCCGTAAACAGCCCATTTTTGGAACCATTTAGAGAGGTTTTCTAAGGCTTCTTGATAGATTTTCTTCTCTTGTTTTTCTAACTCTTCACAAGCGTCGTTAATTGTACATCCCCCATAAAAAAGTGTCAGTAAGTAAAATTCCCCTTTACTAATTGGCTCCCAGGCCATGTTATTGCGCTGGTTTCTAAATAGCAGAGTGTAAAAGGTTTTATTCTGCTCTAATTTTGGAAAATCATGGTTGAGCCAATAGTCTACATCTTGTTTGAGCATTTCTTGTCGAAATGGAAATAAATTACAGGGCAGTTCAAACAAGTAGACATGAGGCTGTAGAAATAAAGGGCGGTCTAGGAGATCGGCAAAATTTTGCGAGAAGGCTTTCACATCTAAGACAGGGTACTGGCCTGCCACAAAACCTTCATTAAATGGCCAATCGATTCTGGCAGAATTTAGCACCAAGCTTTTGTCTTTGGCATGGTAGTCGCTTTCAATCCAAGCTGTCAAATACTTGCCGAGATGGTTTAAAGACCAATGGTCCGGCGGGTATTTAACTAAGTAGGGGAAAGCAATGCTTTCATTAAAGCTATAGTAGCCGAATAAACGGGTCAGTAATGGAAAGGTGTCTTGAAGAATAGTTAATAGACGCCACCAATATTGCTGGTTGTAGAGCTCAATCCGTTGGTGGGATTCAAGGGTTGGGCTGGGGGTAATAAAGGCAGTGGCTTCCATTTGCATGGGCATGCCTGTAGGTGAGAGCGGCTGCATGCGGCTTTCCATATCGATGGGGCGCGTGATGATACTGGCAAACCATTGCTGGCACTGTCTTAGCTTTTCAGGCACTTTGGTGTCATAAGAATGTTGGGGCATCTGATTTATACTCCGGCCAGAAGAGGCTGCTTTAGGGGCTGTTTTGCGTTTGCGTGAATTTCAGCTTGAAATTGCTTAGCTTTTAAAGCTTCTTTCCAGGTGTCTTCGAAACTAATAAAGTGGTCATCCCACTCGAGCAGAGTTGAAACCCCGCCTGTCAAAGGATATACTTCTGCGTAGATTTTCCAGACTTCATCGCGTACATAATTGTCATGCGTATCTAACACGTAAGCGCCATGATCTGTATGTCCGGCAAGGTGGATTTGCAGCACTCTTTCCATAGGGATATTTTCATAATAATCTTTAGGGTCGAATCCATGGTTTCTGCTTGAGACGTAAATGTTGTTGACATCCAGCATCATGAAAATATCCGCTTTGTCTACAATTTGTGCATAAAACTCCCATTCGGGCATTTCATCATCGCGATAGCCGACATAAGAAGAGAGATTTTCCAAAGCAAAGGGAATTTCTAGAAAATCTTGCACAATGCACGCCCTCTCCACTACGTAATTGATCACCTCTTTGGTATAAGGCAAGGGGAGCAGGTCGTGGTAGTGGGCCCCAGGCAAGCGTCCCCAGCATAAATGGTCTGAAAGCCACGGCGTCTTTGTTTTGCGGGCCAAGGCTTTTAGCTTTTTTAAATAATTGAAGTCCAATGGGTCGGGGCTGCCAATGGCTAGCGTTACGCCATGCTGCACGACAGGATAGTGTTCTAGAATCTTCTCAAGATTTTCTATTGGCTTGCCGCCGTCAACCATGAAATTTTCGCTGATGATCTCAAACCAGTCGATGGCCGGTTTTTCATTAAAGATATGTTCGTAGTGGGGGATGCGCAGGCCAATTCCAATGCCTAGATTGGGTATCTCTTTATTGTTTCTCATAGGTACCATTAGCGAAAGTTAGTGTTGACGCTCACGATACCTGAAAAACTGGTAATTAAAAAGATTTTTATCGCAGCGGCTTTAGGACCCTGATTGCTACTTTATATAATAGGTCATATTCGAAATTATTTTCTCTCTAGGAGCTCGCAAAAATCAGTAGGTCATATTAATAATATGGCCTACTGATTTTCAGTGCTTCGTGCGAGCTCCTAGAGGAAAAGAACTCGAATCTGATCCTTAGAAGGTAGCAATCAGGGTTGTAGGACTATTTACCAGAGCTGGTGTTGTGATGTTTGGTCGAGGGGTTGGCCGCGCTTTTCT
>JAEYWL010000001.1 GCA_023428915.1 Verrucomicrobiota bacterium | reverse complement strand
GCTTGCTTGTCTTTTAAGGTCTTCTTTTTGATCGTGGCTTGAGACCCTTGCATAAGCTATTGTAAGATCAGAAGATGTCTTTTCAAGGCCTAATAGTTTGTCTATATCATAGTAACGAGTGCCTTTATTCTTTCTCTCTGGAAGTAAAGTATTGTTTTCCTCCCAACGTCGAAGAGTTTGAATAGACACACCTAATATTTCTGCGGCTTTTCCAATTTTGACAAACCTACTCATATTAGTAGATAATAATAGATATGTATAGATTATTTCAAGCAGTTAATAACCCCTTTGAAAATAATCTGTCATCGGATATGATCAGAAATGCATAGAGATGCGCATCTTTTATACTAGCAGGGCCCCTAATTCACTGGAGGTTTAGCATGAGTAAAAGACCTAAATCTAAATCCTATCCTTATCCTAATACCCAACTAGATAGCACAAGCAAGTATCACTTAGAACTTAAGCGCCTAAAAGAAAAAAGGCGGATAGCAGATGAGTGTGAGTCTGCTAAATATTACGATAACGGCAGCCCGTTTTTATTTTTTAGCAAAACAAAATAA
Organism: Verrucomicrobiota bacterium; assembly: GCA_023428915.1. GTDB lineage: Bacteria > Chlamydiota > Chlamydiia > Chlamydiales > JAEYWL01 > JAEYWL01. Next base: position 13,388 of record JAEYWL010000001.1, on the reverse strand, counting down.
TTAGCTGCGGCCGGTGTGACCGGCCATTTTATTGATGAGTGAGCTTAAGCCCAACCACTCCGCCGATAATGAAGAGAATGCAAAGCAGCCGTAAGGGTTCCCTGGATTCATCCAAGAAAGCCATGCCAAAAAGTGCCGTCCCTACAGCACCGATAGCCGTCCAAACAGCATAGGCCGTTCCCAGCGGTATAGTTTTAATAGAGTAGGACAAAGCTGAAAAACTGCAGATCATTGCGCCTATCATAACGATAGTGGGCAGCGGCTTGGTAAAACCTTCAGAATAAGCAAGGCAAATTGTAAATAGTATTTCAAACAAGCCTGCAGCGAAAAGAGCTAGCCAGTCCATAATTTCTTAAAAAGTAAGGCCCATCGCTTGCAATGGGCCGGATTGTCATTTCAGCTAGTTAACTTGTGGAATTGAAGGCACTAGGGAATCTAAACGCGGCAGTTGAAAATTAGGGGGGTAATCATTTTGTGTTAGAGGCAGCCAAGTTTGGTTGCGGCCAAAGAAGAAGAGCTTGCCGCGCACAATTAAATTACCGTATTGATCAACCCAAAGCTCTGCCCCATAGACTTTTCCATGCTCGGGGTCTAAAATACTCCCGTTAGTAAAGCGGGTGCCGTTATTTTGCAAGCCCCAAATAATATCCATACCTGAGTAGTAGGGGTTGCCTTTAACTCCGGGGGCGCGAGTTTGCGGATTATAGATACTATCGCTGATCTGCCCGCTCCCCTTATCATCATAGGTAGCAATAATTCTTCCATAATAAGCTCCCTGATAGGGATATATGGCAATAATACTCTGCGCATTACCAGTTTTATCATCAATAGTTTTCCAGTAACCGGCAATATCCTGCCCTGCCTGTAAGCTGCTAAAGAAGAACAGGCAGAGAAGACTCAATAACATTTTTTTCATACACCCTCATTGCTATGTTTATACTTCCAATGTCGCAAGCACACCAGCAATTGTCAACAAAAAAGTTTATCACTCCCTAAAGCTAAATTAGGCTTCTTTTGAAACTGTAATCGCGTGCCTCTGTTCCTATGCATTGATAGTAAGTCTTGATCTCGATCTTGATCATGATCTTAATCTTTCTTATCACACATTTCGATCAGAGTTTGGCACATATCAAAAGGAAGATTATGATCAAGATCAAGATCAAGATTAAGATTCGATAACTCGAACATCGCAGCACTCCAAATTATGCTAAGGAATAAAAAAGAAATACCCTATAGGATTACCCCCTACAGGGTATTTATGGGAACTACTCAGGCTTAGCGTGGCTATGTCCATGAGCATGGGTAGTTGGCGCTGCTTTAACTCTGCGCTTATACACACGCTTTGGTTTTTTTGCTGCCGCATGTGTTGCTGCGGTTTTTCTACTTGCAGAACGAGTAGAGTTTTTTTCAGAGGCATGCGAAGTAGAGCGTTTGCTTTTCACTCCATTTAAGCGCCCAAATCCATTCAGGATTTGTTTGCGCAATTCAGATCCTGAATATGGAGTAAACAACAGAATGGCAGCTGCGCCAATAGCTCCGCCAATCAAAGCCCCAATGACAAAGTCTTCTTGGGTTCTGCTAACCATACCTTATCTCCTACTTTGTAGTTGCTGAAATAATTTCAGGCCTATATTTGCCCAGTGCAGTATTTCATTTACACGCGAAGAGCCATTGCGGCCTCTTCTGCCTTTTGCAGAGGATAATTTCTCAATAAGTGTAATGAAGGTATCTTTCCAATCCTCCATTTGATCCATCGCATGCTCGCGCTTATCATTTATATCTTCCATAAACTCTTCTGCTTTATCGCGAATCTCTTCGTATTTTTCCCCAAGATCTTCGCGCAATCTAGCACCTGATTGAGGCGCTAAAAGCAAGGCGGCTGTGGCGCCAATTATTGCTCCCAGCGTACCACCTGTAATAAAAGAAGTCTGTCCATTAAAAAAATGCTCTTCTTCCTCATGGCTGAATGGATGCAGAAATCTTTTGCTTTTGCATTTTATGTCATCAGCAAATTCATGTGTTTTATCACTAAAACATTGGTAGCCTTCGCAAATATCGTCGCGCAATTCCTTGCCTGATTTAGGAGCTAGCAATAGACCTGCAACGCCGCCTACTAAGCCGCCCAAAAGAGCCGCTTTAAGGAAATCTCCATTATCATTTCGATGCCCCATAATTCATCTCCTTTTCAAAAATTTTTGTCCCAATTTTACACATACCATTACCAAATCAGCAACATCAGCAGATATGTCTGATGTTCGTTCAACTGCTGGCTGTTCCCGTTTTGAAAAATAATTATTTTTCAATTGCGCTGTCTCGTTTTCGCATATATCTCCGATATTGGATATTGTGCGAAAAGCAGAGTCCAGACTTTTGAGTTTTATTTCAGTTTCCAAAATAGCTAGGTCCATCCGCTTTAAGGAAATGCGTAATGCGACTAAAACACGGATTAGGAAAACGGCAAGTATTGCAAAGATGACAACTGCAATTGCAACACTAATTTCAATGATCATACACACTCTCCTTGAAGTAAGACTTCATTTTGAGATATATCACTTAATTTTAGACTCGCATTTAAAGGAATTATTTGTCAAATTTACGTCCCCTTTAAAAAATCATAACAGTAAATTTACTTGCAATTCATTCATGCTTAAGATACCTTCCACATCGTATTTTTAGCTGTTTTTTTTAAATAATCATTAGAATACATATTGAAAAATAATTGCTTAAATATGAGGTAATAAAAATGGAAGGCGCAAAATTTGCAGCGTTGTTAAACCGCGAACATCATGTAATTTTAGATAATTCCGGATCGATGATAACGCAGGATATTCGAGATAGAAATGGAGCATTTATACGCGATGCCTATGGTCAGCCTCTAAACAGAAAAATGCATACCTGTAACTGCGTACATGAATTCGCAAAGCAAATATTAAATATAGGCGGTTATTTCAGCATGTCAATTTTTAGCGATAATTTTGTCACCGCTGAAATAAAAAATGTTCGAGACGTTTCAAATCTTTATTACAATGCTGGCGAGCCTTCTGGCAGTACAGACTTGGCTCTAGTTTTAAAAGCAGCCTTAGAAAAGTTTTTTGCAGAAAAAGAAAGTGGATTGTATGCAAAAGAATTATGCTTTGGCAAAAAAGTAGGTAAGACAATTGTAGTCGTAACTGATGGACAGCCTAACGATAAAATTGCAGTGAAAAATCTAATTGTTGATGCATCGAAAAGAATCGACTATGATGAGCAGCTAGCTATAAGCCTAGTTCAAGTAGGCGCCGATGCAGAAGCGACAACCTACCTGCAAAGTTTAGATGATGAATTAGTACAACAGACGGGCTTCTTAAGCTGGTTTAGCTTAACCGCTTGGATGCAGTGGTTTGGCTTTATTGAAACAGCTAAATTTGACATTGTAGATACTATTACCGTTCAGGAAATTGAACAAAACGGATTAGCGGCCGGCGTTCAAAAAGCTTTATATAAAGCCATAACCGATTAATTCGAGCAATGGCAAGGCGGCAATTCTTGCCGCCTTGTTTGATTTTATGCCTCACATTTTTTTTTGAAAAATAACAAGAAACATAAATGATAAAAAAGTAACATAATCTTAACCTATAAAGTTAAGCCTATGATGTTGTCCATAACTTCTCCATTTTCCAAGTTTTATCGGATTTTAAAAGCCTCCGCCTATGGCTTTATCCAAGATGACTGCTACACTAAGGCTTCAACCTTAACATTTTATACCTTGCAGTCGATTGTGCCCTTCTTAGCGGCCATTTTAGCCATCGCTAAGGGGTTTGGTTTTGATGAATACTTAGAAAAACTGATCACCACCACTTTTTATGACCAAAGGGAAGTATTAAATTACGCCATTGAAGTGGCTTACTCCATGCTGAAATATATTCAGAGCGGTGAAGTAGTAGGCGTGGGTGTTGTATTCTTAATTTGGACTAACCTTAACCTCGTCGGTTATATCGAATTGGCTCTCAATGAGATTTGGAAAGTAAAAAAGCCGCGGACACTGTTTCAAAAATTGCGCGATTTCTCTGCCATGCTGCTTTTTTTCCCTATTATATTTGTCTTTTCATCAAGTTTAACTCTATTCTTTAAAACATTTTTGCTTGGTTTAAATAGCTATCCGTTTTATGAGCCTATTCACTTTGTCCTGTATAATTTTTTCCGGTTATTGCCTATCTTTTTAGCTTATGGGTTATTCACCCTTTTTTACCTTGTCATCCCTAATACTAAAATGCGCTTTTGGCCGCGTCTCATCGCAGCACTTCTTGCCGGCAGTTTATTTTTACTATGGCAAGCTATATTCATCAATTTCCAGATTCAAATTTTTAGTTATAATGTAGTCTATGGAGCCTTTGCCTTAATCCCCCTTTTTTTTGTATGGCTGCAGTTTAGCTGGTTAATTGCTTTAGCAGGTGCCGAAGTGGCGGCGCAAATTGAAAATGATTTTCATTTTGAAGACCAGACCGGTCAAATAGAAACTGAGAGAATCGGCAAGAGGCAAATCGCACTGCTTGTTCTTGGAGATTGCCTAAGAGCTTTTTACAATGGAAGCTCTCCGCCTTCTGACCGGGAAATTGCCCAGCGTGAAAAAATTCCCCTGGAACAAGTGCAGAAAATGTTGCATTTGCTGGAACAGGACGGGATCTTACTGTCATTGAATAGCGATAAGGGAATTGTATATCACCCTTTATATGACCCAAGCCGTTACCGTCTGAAAAAAATATGCGACATTGCCGATCGCGGCGACGAGCCGGAGCTTGAAGTGGCCGCCACGGACAGCCTTAAAAAAATTAATAAACTCTTAAAACACATGGATATTGAAGTGGAGGGCTCCGAATCCAACATCAAGCTTAATCACCTCTTCACTACTGATTAAGAAGCAAGGTCTTAAACGCCTAGTTCACACTTTCTTACAATCATATCAAGTATGTAGGGACAAGTCGGGTTTTAATGGGAATACGTGGAGGAGCTTCGGCCGTTGTTATAGCCGTCGGAATAGCCATCGTCATAGCCTTCGTCATACCCTTCTTTATAGAGGTTGTAGCTATGCTCTAAAAGATAATCATAGAGGCCAACTATGTCTAGAGGACGAATATACTGCAATTTGCCGCTGCGTTTATTATAGAGCAGGAATGATTCTAAGTAGGCGCTTTCTGTAGTGTAGCGGATTTGCGCAGGGCTCCATTTGTGACGGAAAATTTGTATAGTATCGCCAATTGCCCAATCAGCTTGCGAAAATACGAAAGGAAAATCGGGCTTTTTATAGGTGACATTCTTTATCCATTCTTTTATTGACCGGGTTTTTTGGTGCAGAGTTTTAACGCCTTGCCAAGCTGCGCCTTCGTTTAAAATAAAGATGGCTTCTTGAGCAATTAAACAGCGCATTAATTGATTTGATTCTTGATAAGTTTCATTAAATAGCTCAAGCGCTTTTTCATAAGAGGGAATATTAAATTCCATGGGACTTATATATCTGGCAAAAGCAGCCTCTCCAGCAGACTCATTTTTTAAGATAAAGGGATATTCAGGAAATACATTTACTGCGCTGTGAAATACTGTGATCGTATCCTCTTTTCCCCAATTTGCAGGGTTGTTATAAAAATTTGCACTGAACTGGTTGATGACAGGTTCAACATTGTGCCACCACTCTCCCCATGTTTTTTTTCTTTTTTCTATTTTCTTTACAAGCCAATAAGAATCATCATCAAGCTGAAGGATTTGTCCCTCTTCATAGGTTTCATTGACAAGCAAAGTTTGTGTGCTGATTTCTGCGCCAATAGGTTGCAAGGCTGCATTAAGAGGTAAGACGCAAAACTGGATAAAGGCGGTAAGAAGATAGAAAATACGCATAATTTTTTTACGACCCTAAACTTACATTTAGGGCCTCTTTGGAAAATTAGTTGGCTTTTACAGTTATTGAAAGTATTTTTACCGGATCGATCGGCTTGTCTTGCGATGTCTTCACATTTTCAATTTGCTCAACCACATCGTAACCTTTTGTAACTTCGCCAAAGATAGTGTGCTTGTTATTCAACCATGGGGTTGCAGCTGTTGTGATGAAAAATTGGCTGCCATTGGTATTTGGGCCGCGATTAGCCATGGCTAAGACACCTTTTTTATCAAATTTTTTTGAAGGATCAAATTCATCTGCAAATGACTTGCCCCAAATTGATTCCCCGCCTGTACCATTGCCGCTTGGGTCGCCGCCCTGGATCATAAAACCCTTAATCACGCGGTGAAATGTCAAGCCATCATAATAATGATTTTTGGCATGAGTCAAAAAGTTTTCTACGGCTTTTGGCGCCACTTGGGGAAATAAGGTAATTTCAAAGCTTCCCTTGTTTGTTTCAAATACGACTACTGGATTTTGGCTCATGTTGGCATTCTCCTTGGCATGAAGGGTGTTTATGGTAAAGAGGGCTAAGAGAGTGAAGAGGTAGTTAATGGCTGCGCGCATAATTATCCTTTGGTTACTCTTTTTTTAAACCCAACTTGCTACCTTATAATAAGTCATATTCGAAAGTTTTTTCTCTCTAAGAGCTCGCAAAAATCAGTGGGCCATATTAATAATATGACCCACTGATTTTCAAGGCTTCGTGCGAGCTCTTAGAGGAAAAGAACTCGAATCTGACTCTTAGAAGGAAGCAAGTCGGGTTTTAAATAGACCTCACACTTTATCATAGGTTTTTATGATCGGTCAATTATGATTAATCGATTTGGAGTACTATTTCGGCTAATTTTTGCCATGCCGTTTTAAACTCTTCTTCAGAAAGCATTCGCGAAGGAAAGTGAAGCGCCCCGGTATACAAAATACACTTGCAAACTATAGCCGGATCGAACTCCCTTAATGCGGATTCCACATCAGCTAAATTTTCTTTGCGGTCATCAATAAATACAACGCGATCAGGACAAAGCCCTGTCTTTTTTATAAAGGCTGCCAACAACTCCCCTTTATCAGCTGAGTCGCCATTTGCAAAAAGAGCGCCCTGAATAAATTGCGGATAATTCCCCCTATAAGCGGGAAACTCATTAAAAGTAATTGCTTCAGTATACGGAGCGGAGTCAGTAAAGTTAAATCCGAGCTGCTGTAATATATCTAATCTATATCTTTCAAAAGAAGGGAGCTCTCCAATGGCACCAGTAAGATTAGCTGTCAAAGCCATAACAGGATAGCCCTTGCTTTGCAAAAGGCTTACTAAAGCAGGGGTTTGTTCTTCCACCAAAATGTGCTCATGCGGAAAGGTCATTAAGGAAAGAAATAAAGAGTGTTTTTCAGGCGGCAGCCCTTTGATAATCTGCCTGACAATATTTTTATGGGCCTGCATGTTGGGATATTGAAATTCGGCAAGGCCCGGCTGGGTCAATACCATATCAATATCAAATAATACCCATGTGTTTGAGTCTAAGGTTTCAACATACTCCACCACCTGCTTCATGTGCGCCTGCTCCTCATATGCATAGAAAAATTGAAAAGGCAGAAGCAATATAACTAGTAATATTCTCAGCATGCAATGAACATCCTCTTCTTTTTGCCATTATATAATACAGTATGTTACATATGTGAGCATGGGATTTTTATTTTTTTTAGAAACATTGCCCTGGGCCTTGGGGGTTCTTTCTCTTGTATTGATTTTCACCCTTTTCACGACCATTGGCATCTGCCTTATCCGCTACTTTGTCGATCCGAAAGCCTTGCGCTCCCATCACGATGTTGCAGGGGTTGTTTTTACAAATTTAGGTGTTCTCTACGCGGTGCTTGTAGGATTCATTGTGGTCAATGTACAAACACGCTACGACAAAATCGAGCAGACCACTCAGGTAGAAGCAAGCTATATAGAAGAGCTGTATCAAGATTCAAAAGTTTTTTCAGAACAGGACAAGCTCCGCCTGCGCAATGGCTTATATGATTATGGAGTAAGCGTTATCAAAGATGAATGGCCTCTAATGGCCAAGGGCGAAGTCTTGAGCATGAAAACCATGAAAGCGATGCGCGAGCTTCTGCAAGCCTATTATGACGTTGATTTACAAACCACTAAACAACAACTATGGTACTCCGAATCTATTAACAAATTAAACCTGTTGCTTAACGCCCGCTTGACACGGCTTATGGAAAGTAAAGCCTCGCTGGGTACAGAGATATGGTCATTTTTAATTATCGGAGGTATTGTCATGGTCGCTTTTACGTGGTTGTTTGCCCCCCAATATATATTTCCGCATATTCTTATGTCCTCCATGCTGGCTGCCTCCACAGCATTTATGCTATTTTTAATTTACTCCCTTGATACGGCTTTTTCTGGTACTGTAAGTATACATCCATATGCCATTGAAGCTGTCATCAAAACTTTTAATATCACTTACTGATAGAACAGCCCAGTCAATCACTTTATCGCATCTCACTTATCAGGAAACACCGAGTTAAAGAAATTGGCCGCTTCATCCACAACCTGCTGCTGCACCCATCTCCTATCGATGTTAGGGCTGTCTTTAAAAAGATAAGGGTAGGCATCAGCAGGATCTGCCTTGCGGCGCTCGGCTTCGGTAAGAGCGCTAATGAATATGAAATGAGTGAGCCGGCCTGGGATTTCCTGGTAAACGGCATGGGGAATCAGTCTAGCAAATAGGCCGGCGTTATTTTTAGTCACCAGAACATCGTCCAGAGCTGGAGCGATAATATAAGCGGGCACTTGAATGTTCTTTAAGCTGTTCTGATTAAAAATCCAGGCCCAGGCGGGGGCCATCAAAAACACGGCCTTAATACGCGGCTCCCGCCAATCTTTTGCCATCATTTCTTTATTCAGTGTGGGTAATAACGTATTTGCTTGTGCAAAGTCCTGGCTTGTAGAAAACTCTGGAGTCGGGGCAAGTTTATCAAGTTTGTCAGAGATGCCTCCCGCCACCCAAATGCCTGTAGTGCCTCCAAGAGAAAAGCCGGCGAAGCCGATTTCATCTAAATTGGCATAGGACGCCATAGGGTTTTTGCTAAAAATGTCTAGAGCTTTTCGCACATCTAAGGCCCGCAGCCAGTGGTTGATATGCAGCTTATCATTGATGCGGTCCATGTGAGTCAAGGCAATAACGATAAAATTGTTTTCTACTAAACCGCGGATTAACCAGGATAGCTCATGGGGAGTTCCCTGATAACCGTGTGAAAGATAAATAACAGGCAGCTTGTAAGAAAACTTTTCCGGAGCTGCATCTTTATCCACATAAAACGTGTCCCAAGGATTTATTGAGGGTGATCCGCTAGCTTTTGCCGGCACAGGGTACCAGATCAAGAGATCTCGGCTGGTCTTAAAATCATGGTCAAAAAAAGTGATTTGACGATAGCCCAAAACTGGATAAGGCGTGACCGGACTCGCTTCAAATGCAGCTAGGGCTAAAGGAAAAAGCAGCAGCAGCAGGATATTTCTCATAATATCATCCTCATAATATGGAAAAGCAGATTTAATAATGGACCGGCACTGAATGGAGCGGGATTGTTTTTGCACCCTTAGCCGTTTCACGGTTCAAGTCAACGCTCACAATAGTAGGATCTGTGTACGTTCTTGCATACAGTTTTTTAGTAGCTAAATCTTTAATTACGACCCACTGTGTGTAGTCGCCTTCACTCTTAGCAGTGCGAATTGTTCCATAGGGAATATCAAAAGCATTCAAGATATGCAAGGCTGCATTCACGCCTTCTTGAACATTTGGGGCCTTTTTAGCAAACTGCTTATATAGAACTGCCCTTACAAAACGGGAAGGAGGCGTCCAATCGCCAGGAATACCTAATAAACCACTCCCCTCTCCGGATGGAGCAACCACTAAGCCACCTAATTTCTCTTCATCTTTATTTACAGCAGTTAAATTAATGTAATTGCGCAAATTAGTAAGCTGCCAGGTAAATTCTGGGGAGTTTGTAAGAACGCCGACAGGGTTATCCATTATACGCATTTTTCCATCGATGAATTCCATTACTGCACTGCTGCCTGCAGCATCGTGTATTGCAAGGTGGATAGGGGCTGGCCCCCCTGGTATGCCTGGAATAGGAAAAGTAAAGACATTTATTTTAGGAAGCGCATTTTTAGCCTCTTCAGTAGTAGCAAAATTCCCTAATAGCCAACGAATTACATCAGTATAGGCCATAATTGTACTAGCAGGCGCCTTACTTATGTCAGGGTATTGGCCATCGCGAAACCAGAGCCCCCCGACTGAAAGGCCCTGTTCATTTAAGCCATCAATTACAATACCCTGCTCAAATATGGCAATACCTGCATAGGCATACTTAGTAGTCCAGCTCATCCCTTTTTGGTTATTAGGTCCTACGCTTTGCACTGTTTCTCCTTTAGGCACAACTTTAATGGCTGTTGGAAGAAATACGGCGAATTCCATGGAGCGGCCATTAATTATCGCATTGTCTTGGGTGCTAATAATGAAATTAGTGCAGGCATCGGAAGCTTGCGGCATAGTCCCAAGCAGGACAGCACCACCCAACAACACTTTTTTTAACAAAGAAAACATGAACAACCCCTTGCTGTTAATTAGAAAAACACCCTCTGCCTGATCGCTACCTTATAATAGGTTATATTCGTATTCCATAGAAAAAACAAGTTTCTTTGTTAGCATGACACCCACACTATGTCATTGGAATTAAGTTATGCAATCGCAGCCGGGATGGCTTAAGTATAAAATAAGCTATTGCAAAAGTCTTAATTAAGCGTTTAAATGGACTATTGGATTTAATACAAACTGCAAACAGAATGAATAAAGAACTCTCCTTTCAAAATGCACGTGATAATGAATTTCTCACCCTATTGATTCAACCAATTACAAATGGGATTGAAGGGTTTCAAAGCTGCAATTTTTGGGAAAGCATGCAGTTCGGCAGAGCCCCTACTGCAAATGTATTTTATAGCGATGCTGAATTTCATCTTCTCGAGGCAAATTTTCGCAAATTTTGCATAAAGCAGCTTGCCAATCCGCAAACCTATGCGTCACCCCCTTCGCAATTTTCCATCCCGCCGAAGTTGCATTTTATTTGGCTAGGCTCAGCCCTGCCTCCCGATGTAAAATTAATTATCAATACTTGGAAAAACCATCATCCAGGCTGGGAGGTGCACATTTGGGATGATGCCAAGCTTCCAGGTTTTGCCTGGAGCTCAACACATACAAAAAATGCATTTTATGAAGCCAAAACCTGGGCTGAAAAAGCGGACGTGTTGCGCTATGAAACACTATACCAATTTGGCGGCATCTACAGCGATATCGACATTATTTGCTACAAGTCTTTTAATGACCTTATTTCACAAGAAGTCAGCTTTATTGCCGGGCAGGAAACTAACTGTATCTACCCCGGAACTCATAAACCTTTATATATTTGCACCGCTTTGATCGCAGCAGCAGCGGGAGATTCAGTCATTGAATATTGCCTGAAGCATTTAACCACTTTAGAAGACAGGCCCGGCATTTCGCAGCTCATTAGAACCGGTCCTTTATTATTATCAGACGCATGCAGCCATCACCTTGCGACAACACAGCGGGATCGTATTTTAATCCTGCCCTGCTCCTACTTTTATCCCCTCCCTTACTTTCACAATCAAACCCATAAACAGCTCACTGCAAGTGAAATAAGGCGCCATTTTATAAGCAAAGAAAGCATGGCTGTGCACTTATGGGCTAAAACGTGGTAGCATTTTTTTCAGTTTAAGGGCGTCTTGTATAGCATAGGCCGATATCATGGCGGTTTAATAAGGCATAAAGCTCATCGCAAAACCAACTTTCATGGCGAAATTCCATGACATAACGCTTTTTTTTGGGTAGATAATCCAGGAATTCTTCTAATCGCTCTGGATTATAACGAAAAGAAGGGGGAAGTTGAAATAAAATAGGACCTAGATGTTTTTTGAGAAACTGCAAGCGATTTAAAAATAGTTCCACACTCTCCTTGCAATCTTTTAAGCGTTTGCGATGCGTAATGTACTGGCTGGCTTTTACAGAAAATATAAACTGCTTATCCACTTGCATTTCCCAGTTGCGCACCGTGGTTTCTTTTGGCAAGTTATAAAAAGTAGTGTTAATCTCTACCGTAGTAAATTGATCAGAGTAATAATGCAGCTTATCCCGATCTTTCAGCCCCTCCGGGTAAAAATTTAACTTCCAGTGTTTATAAGACCAGCCAGAAGTGCCTATGAAAACTTTAGCTTTCATTATATTTCCTTGCTCAAATTGCAATTTTTTTTTTAAGTTAATTTGTATCTATACGGAGATCATATGGACACAACGGACGTACAGGCGCTTCCAAGAGAATTAATTGTAAAAAAAATTCGGCAGTGGGGCGACATTACCACTGATGCCATTTTAGATAAAAGCTGTCTAGTCTTTACCATGCCAGGCCTATCAGGTTTTATCGGCTACCGCTGCGAGTCAGGTTGTGCTGTTGTCATGGGCAGCCCTATTTGCGATATAACTGAGCAGGAAAACTTAGTTCTTGCGTTCCATGAGTTTTGTAAAAAAAACTCCTTAAAAGTGGTGCATGCCCTTATAACACGGGAGTTTTGCGAATGGCTGATGCAAAAACAGTTAGCGCAAATCAGCATAGAATTCGGGGAAAAAATTATAATGGATCCCCACGCTCCTCCCATGGAACATACAGGCCCGAAAGCGAGCCTGGTAAGACGCAAGGTCAAACATGCATTAAATGAGGGCACAGTAATACAAGAACATCAACGCAACGACCCAAAAATCGAGGCCTTGATGGAAGAGGCGGGAAGGAAGTGGTTGAAATCGAGAAAAGGCCCGCAAGTGCATATCTCAAACGTACAATTATTTACAGATAGATTTGGCAAACGCTGGTTCTATGCTGTTAAAGGCGGAATTCTTACCGGGCTTCTACAGTTAAATAAACTTGAAAAAAATGAGGGGTGGTTATTAAACCATTTAATGATTACGCCCGAAGCTTCAAATGGTACGCCAGAATTATTGGTTGTGGCAACTTTAGAGCAATTAGCAAAAGAAAACTGCTCGTATGTGACTACAGGAATTATCCCTTTGACAAAGCTAGGCAAAATTGAAGGGATGTCTTCTTTTGGAGTGTGGGCGACAAGATTGCTATACCAATTAGCCAAAAGAGTATTTCATTTAGATGGCCATCGCAAATTTTGGGAAAAATTCCATCCTAAAACGGACCCCTGCTTCCTGGCATTTAGTGAAAAAAACATGAATCCAAGGATGCTCATTGGACTAATGAAGGCGCTCAATGTCACTGTTTAAACCCAAGTTGTCCCCTAAATCTTAGCACAAGCTTAATTAGATAATTGAGATGGCGCAGATAATGCCGAAGCCAAGGGTTCTTCCCCTTGGCAAGGCGTTAGATGCGTCAGATCGATTGTCTA